>JBKJPO010000183.1:0-3076 GCA_046595095.1 Chitinophagaceae bacterium | reverse complement strand
ACTCATCAACAGTGGATGGGATCTGCCAGTAGTAAAACGCATCAGCCCGGAAACAACAAAGGAAGAATTGAAAGGATGCATTGTTATTGCACCTTCCAGTGCAGAGGGAACGCCGTGGATGAAAAAATTTTATCCATATTCGACCGGCATTTGCAGTGGATGGATGCAGGTAAGAGGCAATGTGCGCCGGAAAAATGCAGACGCAGGTTTTGCCCTGAGCGACCATGCAGACTGGGAAGGATTATTAAGTGCCGTAAAAGCTACAGGTGCTCAAAAAGTATATGCCACACATGGATTTCAATCTGCATTTAGTCGCCACCTTAATGAACTTGGTATAGAAGCCGGCGAAGTAAAAACAGCATTTGGTAATGAAGAAGAAGAAAGCATTGCTGACCCTTTACAAAATAATACAGTATGAAACAATTTGCACTTTTAATAGAGCTGCTGGCCACCAGCACCAAGACCAATAAAAAGCTGGAGGCAATACAGGATTATTTTACCACTGCCAGCAATGAAGATAAAGTTTGGATGATAGCATTGTTTACTGGCAGAAGGCCAAAAAGATCGGTGAACTCAGCATTGCTGAGATTGTGTTGCCGGGAAATAACAGCAATTTCTGAATGGTTGTTTGAAGAAAGTTATCATACCGTGGGTGACCTTGCAGAAACCATTGCTTTATTGTTGCCCGTACAGGAAAATGATCCTGAAAATAAATCCTCTTTCTCTCTTGCCTATTTTATGGAAGCCATTTCTGCCATTGGTAAAAAAGAAGATACGGAGAAAAAAATGTTTGTAAAAAACAGTTGGGCTGCCATGAACCGGAATGAAATCTTTGTATTTAATAAATTACTCACCGGAGGTTTCCGTATTGGTATTTCGCAAAAAATGATGGTGAATTCCATTGCCAAATCCACCGCAGTTTCTCCTTCTGTTATTGCACACCGCATTACCGGAAACTGGGATCCTTCTACTGTGCGTTATGATGAATTACTGAGCACCGAACACAATGCAGCAGATGATAGCAAGCCTTATCCTTTTTACCTGGCTTATGCCGTAGAAGCAGAAACATCTTCGCTGGGTGATCCCTTACTATGGCAGGCAGAATGGAAATGGGATGGCATACGTGGGCAAATAATAAAACGGGCCAATGAGTTATTTGTATGGAGCCGTGGCGAAGAATTGATGACAGATAAATTTCCGGAGTACAATGTATTGACAGACCTGTTACCCAATGGCATTGCTATAGATGGAGAAATTATCAGCCTTTCATCCGCTGCAAAGGAAAACAATTTTACTCCCCTTCCTTTTGCTGCACTGCAGACAAGAATAGGCCGAAAAAACATAACAAAAAAACAATTGACAGAAGCACCCGTTGGCTTTATTGCCTACGACCTGCTGGAATATGAAGGCCAGGACATCAGGCATCTGCCGTTAACGGGTAGACGCAAATTACTGGAGCAAATTATTAATGGGCTGCAACTTCCTTTTATACATCTTTCGCCGGTTATTAATTTCACCCATTGGGAAGAACTAACGCTTACCCGTAGCCGCTCCAGGGAAATGGGAAGTGAAGGCATCATGCTTAAGAAAAAAGATTCCATTTACCAGGTAGGCAGAAAAAGAGGCGACTGGTGGAAATGGAAAATAGATGCCCTCACCATTGATGCCGTAATGATCTACGCCCAAAAAGGACATGGCCGCAGGAGCAACCTGTATACTGATTATACTTTTGCCGTGCGGGACGGAGACAAATTAGTTTCGTTTGCCAAAGCCTACAGCGGCCTCACCGATAAAGAGTTTGCCCAGGTAGATAATTTTGTAAAAAGAAACTCTATAGAAAAATTTGGGCCGGTAAGAACCGTAAAACCAGAGCTGGTATTTGAATTAGCCTTTGAAGGCATTGCTGCCAGTAACCGCCACAAATCTGGTGTGGCCCTGCGTTTTCCCCGCATGAGCCGGTGGAGAAAGGATAAAAAACCGGAGGATATCAATACGCTGGAGGATTTAAAACAAATGCTGGAAAATTATAACAGGCTGAATATCTCAAACTCATAAACCAAAAAGAGCCATCCTTTCGGATGGCTCAAAATGAATTGGTTTTTTCAAAAAGACTAAATGGTTTTTCTATTAATTGAATCTGAACGGTTAATTTAATTTGATCAGTTTTACCAGCTTACGTTTTTCGCCCTGCACGATTTCTGCAACATAGGTTCCTCCCTTAAGCGTATTGCCAATGCCGATCACAGTATTGCGGTGTAAGTTGATCCTTTTATCCACCAGGTTACCCAACACATCATACACACGGATATGTATCAGCTCTTTTGTATTACTTTCCACTTCTATTTTAAACTGGGTAGTGGTAGGATTTTGAGCAACATTCACCTTAAATGGTTTGTCTTCATCTACGGGCGCATCAGTAACAGGTGCTGCTGTAGGGCCTGCCACCAAGTTGCCACCGGCCTTTGCCTCATGAATGACGATAGAGCCACCACCAATTTCAGTTGTAGCTGGTAAATTTTCATCTGCTCCAAATTGGTTATCATACACTACAACATCACCTGCGGCTTTATTCCATATTTTAATGCGGAATTTATCTGTTCCACCGCCACCGTTTATTTGGCCATCGACAGCAGAAACCATGAAACCATAATTTCCTGATCCATTTATTGTTCCAACACCTTTGTAAATAGCTTTGAAAGTCGCTACAACAAGAGAACCTGAATTATATGATGTGCTGGAAAAATTCAGATTACCAGATTGAAACTGGAATTCGGTATTTCCTTCTGGTATAGTGCTTCCTTTTTTATACTTGGAAACAAAACCAAAGTTTGCTTTACCCGTTGCTGTTAGATCGGGAATATAAGCACCTGGGTGGGAGGTAAACCATCCACCACCCGTTACAAATCCTCCGGCCGGATCATATACCGCCAGGTATGCAACTGACTGTGCGCAACCGGATCCAGGTGTACCGTCTCCACCGGCTACAGCTTTTACCACGTATACTTCAGGTAATGATGGCCCGGCAACAGAACAGGTTGCATATCCTGATGCATCTGTTAAACCCGAACACTTAAAT
>JBKJPO010000083.1:0-2604 GCA_046595095.1 Chitinophagaceae bacterium | reverse complement strand
TATCTTTAGCGAAGCACCCAATATCATGATAACGCGAATAATCCTTGAACTAACCTTCCAAATAAAATATCCTCATTCGTTAGAATTTCGAAAATTAATTTTTTATCTTTCGAATGAACCCCAAATCCCCACTTTATGAGTGCTCCAACAATCCCGGACAGTTACCATCTCTATCCGCAAATGAGCGGCGCGATGGGAGTAGATGCCAATCATGCAGGTGCAATTTCAACATTACTTAGTGGAACAGTGAATCAGAACCTTAGCGGTACAATTGCTACAAATGTAAATGCTAATCTAACAGGTGATCCGGCAAAACCCATTGCTACATTGATCATTGGCGATCTTAAGAAACCCGTGGCTACCGACAGCAAAATTGAATTGATGAACCTTCCGAGATTTACTTTACAGGATATCAAGGATATGATGAAAGTAAGGGCCCGCATTCCAAATTATTCCCAGGTATGTTTCAAAGTTTTCGGGCAGGAAATTTTCAGTATCTGCATGAATGGCGAAGCCCAGGTAATCACAGAACCTTATGTACCCAATGCCATGGAACGCTGTGAAGTAGATTGTTGCGAGCCGGATACCAGGCCTTTCCCGGGAACCCGCGATGATAAAATTGATAATAACGTGAAGGGCGAGGATAACCCAAATAATTGATACCCTATTTATCAACCGCTTAATTAATCCGGTATGATCACGGTTACAGCAAATGAATTCCACGAAAAACTGAATATCGGGGAAGATGAAATTACCTTGAATGGTCCTCCATCATTTCTTACTGGCAATGTTTTTCTCAGGAATCATGATAGTGATACATTATTTATAAGGGATCTGCCATTGGCTCAAACAACAAAAGGTAAGAGTATTCCCAACATGCCCACAGCTTTTAGATTCCTGACTTCATTGCGACCAGGCGAAGAGCGTTCTCATAAAATTACTTACCAGCTTCCCAATAGTACACCACCGGGAATTTATGAAAGTACAATCCAGGTCGGCGGACAGGAAAAGCGCTTAAAGATGATCGTTCAGCCCAATATCCAGGTAGAACTAGCGCCACTTATAATTCACTTCCAGGGTGTTGAAGCAGGCAAATCCTATAACGCCCTGATCTCCATGTCAAACATTGGTAACCTTCCATTCAGGGTGCCGGATATTAAGCATGTAAATACGCTTGATGAAGATTTTCTTTGCCGGGCATTGGCACTGGCTATTCGTGAGAATGGTGCAGAAGGATTCAATGCCACCATGGATGAGCTTACGCGAAACATACATAAAGAAATGACTGATTGGGCTTCCGTAAAACTTGATGAAAGTGGAAATGTGATCCAGCCAGGTGAAATGATCCAGCTGCATTTCACACTAACGTTACCGGCTAACGTAAATCCGGCACGTGATTATTTCGGTAGTGTACGTATCTGGAATAAACTCATCAATTTCAATATCAATTCTCATCTTGATTCTCCATCAGAAAAAAAAGATTATGGAAAACAAAAGAAATAACAGCGCTTCGATCCAGGATACAATTGCGGAAAGCCTGCAGAATTTTGCCAACATGTCGATGTCTGCGGTAAAATCAAATCTTGAAAATACATCAAAGAATTTCACTGAGATGAACCGCTTGATGCAGAACGTAGGGATTGGCCCAATAAAATTGCCCTTTCTAAACCAGGGCAAAAGTGATTGTTGTGCGCCAAAGCATGAATGTCCGCCACATTGTTTAACCCATATAAACCGCTCGGCATTTGCCAGGGAAAGGATCATAGTTCCATTCATGGTAAAGAATACCTGTTCGCATGCCAGGCAATACCGGGTAGGGGTACGTGAACTGAAAAACATTGATGGGAGCGTAGCACCGGCACAACCGGAATTGAATAAAAATATGGTGAGCCTTCAGCCCGGGCAAAGCGAGCTTGTATTGATGGCTATCGACCTGGATAAATTTCAACCAGGTACTTCCTATAATACCGAGGTAGTTTTAAGAGAAAAGGAAATTAACCAAAATATTTGTTTTTCATTGAATGTGGACGCATACAACAACGTTCCCTTGGTAGAACCTGTCGACGAAAAAAAATATTCCCTGCGCTGGCAGAGTTGGCAAAGCCATTTCTATTGCGAGCCTCCTAAGAAACTGATGCAGGATAATTCATAATCATACAATCTCTACATGACCGATACCAAATCAACAATTGCACAGGATCTTGAACATCTCTTTAAGAAAAGTACAGAAGCCAACCAGGTATTTTTTTCGGAGGGTGTAAAGTTTGTAAGGCAACTGGGATCTACAAAGGCCAGGAAAGAAGACCTTTTAACGATGCCAAAACAACTATTCCAGGATGCAATGAACATGTTTGTAAAATTGAATATTCAACATGCTTCCAATCTTGTAGACCTGGGAATAGCAATAAGTAAGCGAATGAACCAGCAAGGCGGAACAGATACCAGTACTTTTCAGCAAATGAAAAATGCTGGAGCTCATCACGCGGATTTTACCATTACAATTTCCGGTGAAGCCGGCCAGGTTGTAAATGCACAATTCTTATTGGACAGCGATAAGCAGGAACCAGTCATTTGTAATCTCACTCAAAGTGAGTACGTGTTACA
>JBKJPO010000074.1:0-5602 GCA_046595095.1 Chitinophagaceae bacterium | reverse complement strand
GAAATGGCCCGATGATTATTTCTCTCTTGTATATTCTTTGAACTTTCAACAATACAAGCTTAAGAATTATGATATCTTTCCTGGCCTTAGGTCTGGTAATTCAACAAACGTAAGTTTGAAAGTTACACTTGCCAGGAGTTCTGCAGGACCTAACCCGATCTTTCCCACGAGTGGATCCAACTTCTCTTTAAGTCTTCAGATGACGCCTCCTTATTCATTATGGAAGGGTGCAGATTATTATAAAGATGCTGTTACGAAATATAAGCTCGTTGAATTTCACAAAGAGCGTTTCAATGCAGAATGGTTTGTACCCATCGGCAAAGCGCATGGTGCAGATAAGAATAAGCAATTCATACTTAAAGCTGCTGCTAAATATGGCTTTATCAGCAGGTACACCAACAAAACCGATATCTCACCATTTGAAAGATTCCAGGTTGGTGATGCAGGGCTTAGCAATAACTTCGCGTTGCTTGGCTACGATATCATCGCGCACAGGGGTTACCCGGTTTATGAAAGTTCGGATCCTAAGATCAATCCTGAGAATACAAACAATAAAGAGTTCTTTACCATCTTCAATAAATATACACTTGAACTTCGCTATCCTTTTAGCACGAGTGCAAGCAGCACTATTTACGCGCTCGGCTTTTTTGAAGCAGCAAATGGCTGGTATAAGTTTAAAGATTACAACCCATTCAAGCTACGCAGATCCGCAGGCCTTGGAATGCGTTTCTTCCTGCCAATGTTTGGTTTGCTTGGATTTGATTACGGTATCGGCATCGACAGGGTAAGGAATGGTGAAACCTTGAAGAATGCCTCCAAGTTTACCTTTATGCTAGGTGTTGAACCAGATTAAACTGATCCATAAAAATGCTAATACCATGATAAAAAAAGTTTTCTTATCCGCTTTATTTCTTACCGCAATTTTTGTGACAGGCATTGCACAGCGGTATGCAGTTATTGATACCAAATATATCCTGGAAAAATTACCGGAGTACAAATCTGCGCAGGATAAACTGAACAACTTCAGCGAGCAATGGCAGCAGGAGATCGATAAAAAATCTGCCGAACTGGACAGAATGTACAAAAATTTTGATGCCGAACAAGTAATGCTCAGCGATGAGTTAAAAAAGAAAAGAGAAGATGAATTATACAATAAAGAAAAAGAAGTAAGGGATCTTCAAAAAAAGCGCTATGGCTTTGAAGGGGATATTTTCAAAAAAAGACAGGAACTCATCAAACCAATACAGGATAGGGTGTACAGCGCTGTGCAACGACTTGCAGTAGCCAAGCTTTATGATTTTATTTTGGATAAAAGTGAGGGAATTACCGTTATCTTTGCCGACCCAAAACTTGACAGAAGCGACGATGTGCTTAAAGAATTGGGTGTTAAATAAATGCAAAAGGAGATTATTCGCTACAACGGTTACTCCAGTATTAACTACTTAAAATTAAATCATAAATAAGGAAAATGAAAAAGTTCATTACAATGGGATTAATTGCGATGGGTATGATTAGCACCACATCTGCACAAAAATTTGGTTACATCAGTGCAGACGAAGTGATATCACTTATGCCTGAAGCCGCAAAAGCTGATTCAGCGCTCAACCAGTTTCAGCAAGCCTTATACCAGGCTGCACAAGAAAAGCAGGATGCATTAAATGAAGCTGTTGCGAAATTTTACAAAGATTCCGCCACCATGAATGCAAGCCGTAAAGAAGTTCAAAGAAAAGAATTGCAGACAAGCATCCAGGAATTAAGTGGGGAAGAGCAAAGGATCCAACAGGCTTTCGAAGGAAAGCGCCAGGAGCTAAGTGTTCCTATTCAGAAGAAACTTCAAAGTGTGATCCAGGATGTAGCGAGAGAAGCCGGTTATACTTTTGTATTGCCCAAAGAAGCACTTTTAGTAATGCCAGCTTCAGATGACCTTGGACCGTTGGTTAAAAGGAAATTAGGATTAAAAGACAGGCCTACCAATCCTGGGATTAAAAAATAAATTGTAATTATATTTGTGAGCCATCCGCCTATGCGGGTGGCTTTTTTATTTTCAAGATATGGCTTCTACCCCCATTGGAATATTTGATTCAGGCTACGGCGGACTCACTGTGCTTAAAGAATTAATCAATGAACTTCCCGCATACGATTACCTCTATCTTGGCGACAATGCCCGGGCACCTTATGGTACGCGTTCATTTGAAACTGTTTACCATTACACAGTCGATGCAGTAAAATGGTTTTTTGAACAGGGATGCAGCCTGGTAATAGTCGCATGTAATACCGCTTCGGCAAAGGCTTTGAGAAATATTCAGCAAAAAGATCTGGAACGAATCGCTCCCGGCAAACGGGTTCTCGGTGTAATCAGGCCAACCAGCGAAGTAATCGGAAATTATTCTGATACGGGCTCAATCGGTATCCTGGGAACAAATGGAACAGTAACCTCAAATTCTTATGTTATCGAGGTGGAAAAATTTTTCCCCGGAATGAAAGTCTACCAGGAAGCCTGTCCTATTTGGGTTCCGCTTATAGAGAATAATGAACACAATACCCCCGCTGCAGACTATTTCATAAAAAAACATATAGATCAATTGCTTTCGAATTCGCCGGAGATTGACACAATTTTGCTTGCCTGTACCCACTATCCTTTAATATTGGATAAGATCCAGGCTATGACACCAAAGCACATTGCTATTATTTCACAGGGCACTATCGTTGCCAAAAGTTTGCGGGAGTACCTGCTGCGACACCCGGAAATAGAGGAAAAATGCAGTAAGCACGGGGAAGTTAGATTTTGCACCACCGATTCCACCAAAGAATTTGATAAACAGGGAGTTTTATTTTTTGGGAAAGAATTGAGGTCAAAACATATTGATTTTTGAACTATGATTTTTATGATCGAAGTGGTTTTTATGATAATATAGAAAATTATTATCGAACAAATCCCCTGGGTCATGATTTTTGGTAACTAAAAAATGATCCCTTGTACGAATAAAAAATAATTCATAAATCCACTAAATCCAAATACCTTTGCCTCCCTTTCACAAAAAGCGGGGATGGTGCCCTGCCGTGGATTTTTTAAGAAACAATATTTGTTAAAGGAAAAAATTAGATACAATGCCAGGAAAAAAACGCACTTACCAACCCCATAAACGTCGCCGTAAATCTGTTCACGGTTTTCGTAAGCGTATGGAAACGGCTAATGGCCGTAAGGTATTATCAAGCCGCAGGGCTAAGGGCCGTCATAAGCTTTCTGTTTCCGACGAACGTGGAGATAAGAAATAATATTTTTCGTAAGGATAAAATATAATTTTACTTAGTCCCGGAAATCCGGGACTAATTTTTTGCTCATAAGTGATGCGATGATGATCAATGCCTCATAGCATTGTGAGCAGAAGGCTGCTGGCAGCGATTTTGTAGTAAAATTTAAGTTTTAATACATCCAATTTTTTGGCAAGATCTAAAATAACATTTCAATACTGAGCGTAGCGAACGTCTATCTACTCTGCAATCTTAGCTCAATAAGATGCATGCTTAACTGTAGTCATTGCGTAACATTCCTGATATTATCTGGATATTTGTAAAAAAATAATAAATCGAAACATCATTCACTTTTAAAAAAAATGAAAAGCTTAAGAGCCGGAAAAAAATAGACCTGTTATTTAAGAAGGGAAAGTCATTTTCAATTTTTCCATTTAAAGTAATTTATTCAATTGAAGCAGAGAGTAATCTTATCCAGGCTGGATTCGCTGTAAGTAGCAGGCATTTCAAAAAAGCAGTAGATCGCAACAGGATTAAGAGATTGATGCGTGAGTCCTATCGTTTACAAAAATCAATTCTTACTGCTGAGACTAATCATAAAGGCCTTGCCATTTTTTTTATTTACAATGGCAATGGCATCCCTGTATATGTTGAAGTATTTGAAAAGATAGGCATGGCAATACAACGGTTAAAAAAAATGATCGATGAAGCAGGTACTCTACATTCTTAGCCTCCCCTTTATCCTGCTGATAAAGTTGTACCAGCTTGTTATCTCACCATGGCTTGGTCCGAGTTGCCGGTATAATCCAACCTGTTCACATTATGGAATTCAGGCATTAGAAAAATATGGGCTATTCAAAGGAATCTGGCTTACGGTGAAAAGGATTGCAAGGTGCCATCCCTGGGGTGGAAGTGGAGAAGACCCGGTGCCTTAGTTTTTTTTTATAAATTTTATTCTGAGTAAATTATGTATCAGATTTTTAATATTGAAACCTGGAAACGCAAAGATGCTTATAATTTCTTCAGGACATATGACGATCCTGCATTTAATCTTTGCTCATATATTGACACAACCAACTTATACAAATTTTGCAAAGCCGAAAAACATTCCTTCAGCCTTTCAATGCTTTATTTTTCCTTGCAAGTTGCCAATGAAATGGAGGAATTTAAATTGCGGATTTTAGATGAAAAAGTAATCGTGTTTGATAAAATAAATTGTGGCTCAACAATATTTAATGAAGATGAAACTTTTTCATTTTGTTATTTTGATCTTACAGATAGTCTCCGGGAATTTGAAGAAACCGGGAAACAAAATATTGAAACCCAGCTTAAATCAAAATCATTCGAGCCAAAAATTAATGAGTTAGATCTGATTCACTATTCTGTTATTCCGTGGACTGCATTTAGTTCTATTAAGCATTCAAGAAAATTTGCCCAACCAAACTCAATTCCAAAAATTGCTTTTGGAAAATACTTCACGGAAAACCATGTAATGAAAATGCCGATATCAATTGAGGTAAATCATGCACTTATGGATGGATTTCATGTTGGCAAATATCTGGATACATTGCAGAACAGGATTAATGAATTAATTTAAAATAATCCATGGAAATAATAAACTATTCAGCAGAACCATTAAATAAAATTTACGGATGGTTACCACATGATTTACAAGCCGAAAAAGTAATCTTCTTTCCCGATGCCTGCCCCGGAAAATCTCCTTTACCTACAGGTACGGTTGTATTTACAAAACAGGAAGACTGGAGAAAATTTGCAATCTCAGACTGTGGCTGTGGAATGTTATTGTGTGAAGCCGGGATGACAAAACAAGAATTCAAAAGAGAAAACTGGGATAAAATTTATTATGACATCAAGGCAAACAAGGGCAAACTTGGTGATTTAGGATCGGGCAATCATTTTCTGGACGCACTGGAATCATATACTGACGACAAAATTTATTTTTTGATCCATACCGGTTCAAGAAATGAATCCAAACTTGTGGATGATTTAGTTGAACAGCCACATAAATTTGATACAAAATTTTATGACGTTTGTGAGTGGGCAAAGGATAATCGTTTTGCAATATATAAAATTCTTGAAAAATATTTTGGCCGGCTAAACCTGGTTGTCGATAAAAATCACAATCATTTTGAATTGACTGAAGATGGCGTAATTATAAGAAAAGGCGCTGTTAAAGTGTTAACCGGGGAACAGACTGTTGTTCCGTCAAGTATGAATGGGGATGTAGTTTTGATAACAGCGACTGGAGAAGTTGAAAATACATACAATTCACTTTGCCATGGAACAGGGAGAGTAATGTCAAGAGGAGAGGCAAAAGAACTTGCAGCAA
>JBKJPO010000063.1:0-3714 GCA_046595095.1 Chitinophagaceae bacterium | reverse complement strand
GAGACTTCGCGGATTGCCTGATATTAATGAGTCTTACATCGATCTTCTGGCCCGTGATCTGAAGACAAGGTATACAGATCTTGTAATGCTCATTCCGGAATTACGCAGGGTTAATATGCCAAAACTAAGTTTGCTGGGCACCATTTTATTCCGTGGAAATTTTACCGGCTTCATAAATGATTTCGTAACCTATGGCACAGTAGTTACTGACCTGGGAACAATCCAAAGTGATTTGAATATGAAGCTTCAGGCAAATCGCCCGCCTGTATACTCCGGAACTTTAAGAACTGCGAATTTTAGACTGGGACAATTTCTTGGTAACCGCAGCCTGGGAAATATAACTATCGATGGCCGGCTTGCAGGCATTGGATTCAAAGAAAAAGATCTGAATCTTACATTCGACGGTACAGTAAAACAGGTTCAATTCAATAATTACAATTACCAGAATATAAGAGCCAAAGGAAATTTTAATAAAAAGATATTCCAGGGTATGGTGAGTATCAATGACCCTAATTTGAAAGTCACTGATCTAACCGGTACGATCGATTTCAAATCCAAAGATCCAAAGTTCAGGTTTGAAGCAGATGTTGCAACATTGAATGCGAAAAGCCTTGGTTTTACAAAAGAAAATTTTTCACTAACCGGGAGATTTAACCTTGATTTTTCAGGAAATAATATTGATAATTTCCTCGGCTCCGCAAGAATTTATAATGCATCTCTTCTAAATAACGATCAGCGTTTGTCTTTCGATTCACTCACGATATATTCAACCTATCTTAATGGCAGGAAATACCTTAGCCTGCATACAAATGAACTCGATGCTGATGTAGACGGCAGTTTCAGCATGGCAGGTCTTCCGGATGCTTTCCAGTTGTTCCTGAGCCGTTACTATCCGGCCTACATTCAACCCCCTCGAAGACCAGTTCAAAACCAGGATTTTAACTTCAGGATAAAGACAAAAAATGTAGCTGAATATGTGATGCTGATAAATAAAGATCTGGAAGGTTTTAATAATATGGATCTTAACGGCAATCTTAATCTTTCAGCAAACACACTCAAGATAATCGCACATGTACCATCATTCAGTTACAAGAGCTATAATTTTTCAGATTTCAAAATTGATGGAACAGGTACTTATGATTCACTTCAACTCACTGGTAAAGTTGGAGATATCGTGATAAATGACAGCCTTCATTTTCCCGGTGCAACATTACAGATCAATGCAAGTAAAGACGTTTCTGATGTCAGCATAAAAACTTCAGCCAGTAAAACATTAAGTGAAGCAGATCTCTCAGCGCGTGTTCAAACAGTAAGAGGTGGTTTTAAACTCAATTTCAACCCTTCATCATTCGTAATAAATGATAAAAAATGGATCCTTGAAAAAGGTGGAGAGCTCGTATTAAACAATACGAAACTTAGTGCAAGTGAAGTAAAATTTGTGCAGGACAAACAGGAGATCATTATTTCTACCGAACCTTCCAGTACGGGCAGTGATAATGATCTGTTGATTGACTTACGCAAAATAAATATTAATGACTTCACCCCTTTCTTTTTAAGACAGCCAAGGTTGGCAGGTTTACTGAGTGGTGCTATCAGGATAATGGAACCATTTAAAAACCTTGTAGTAGAATTTGATACTAAGGTTGACCAGTTCAGGTTTGAGAATGATTCAATCGGTGTGCTGAAAGCAACTGGCAGTTATGCAGCCACGACAGCTGAACTCAGGGCAAATGCGATTTCAGAGAATGAGTTTTACAATTTCTCTGCGGATGTAGCGTATAACGGGAAGGATTCAACGGATAATCAATTTAACGCAACTGTGAATTTCAAACAATCAAAAGTAAAGATCCTTGAAAAATACCTGGGAACAATCTTCAGCCACATCGAAGGCAATACTGCAGGAAAATTACTCATTGCAGGCCGGGCAAAGAAACCACGCATAACGGGAGCGCTTAACCTGAGTAACACCAGCCTGGTGGTAAATTACAGCAGGGTCAAATACCTTTTTCCGGATAATACGATCATCACATTCAAAAATGACGAGATCGATTTTGGAAGGATAACGATGAGAGATACATTGGGCAATACTGCAACAGTTACCGGCAGCCTGTATCATACTTTCTTCAATAATTTTTATTTTAACGATATCCGGGTAAAAACGGATGGCAACAAATTTGTTCTGCTCAATACTGTGCCACGGGATAACAAGCAATTTTACGGAAATGTAATCGGCACTGCAGAACTTTCTATGAATGGCCCTATAACGGATATGCGTATGTTTATTCGTGGGGAGCCAACAGACAGTAGTCATATTTACCTGCCAACGGGTGATGTAACTGAAGGTGGCAGGATCGATTATATTGAATTCATCAAATTTGGACGCGAGATGAACACAAATCTTGCAGGCAGGTTATCTACAAACATCACTGTAGATATGGAACTTATTGCCAATCCGTTTGCAAAGATCGATGTGATACTGGATGAAGCGACAAAGGATATCATAAAAGCACAGGGCAGCGGCAGGCTTAATATTCATGCGGGTACAAGGGATGCATTGAGTATCCGCGGCAGGTACGATATACAGGAGGGAGATTATACCTTCAACTTCCAGACTTTTCTTAAAACACCCTTTAAACTTCAACAGGGTTTTATTGAATGGCAGGGCGATCCCTACCTGGCAAGGCTAAACGTAGATGCGATCTACAGGGCGCAAAAAGTAAATACGAGTAGTATTCCTACAAGTACAGGATCCAGCGTACCTAAAGGAGACGTTGATATTATTTTCAAACTTCGCGGAACACTGAAAGATCCAAAGCCTGAGTTTGAGTTCCAGTTCCCATATGGTAATGCATTGAAAGATGACCCTATCGCCATCGAGTACCTGAAAACAAAATACGAGGCCGATCAGAATGAACTCAATAAACAGGTAACATCGCTTTTGCTGTTTAATACGTTCGTCTCCGACCAGCAGTCTTTGATCAGCGGTAATAATGCAGGTAACTTTGTTACTCGAACGCTTGGGCAGATCCTTTCTACTACATTATCAAATTCTTTGAATACCTGGCTTCAGCGTTTACTCAAAACCGATGCTGTGAATTTGTACACCAGCATCAACACTTCGGATTTTAATTTTGAGAAAGGCAGCACGCAATCTCAATTGCGCAACCTGGGTAATTTTGGTTTCCGCACTTCCTTTCTTGATGGCAGGCTGCTGGTAACATTAGGGGGCAATATAGATTACCGTCTCGTTACCGCAGGCAATCCAAATTCGAATTTCCTTTTCACGCCTGATGTTTCCTTTGAATACCTCATTACCCCTGATGGAAAATTCCGTGTGGTTGGTTTCAACCGCAGTGATGCCGGTATCAGTGATGTGGCCGGTTTAAACCGCCGTAACCGAACGGGGATTTTATTTTCTTACAGAAAAGATTTTGATACTTTTTCGGAATTGTTTGAGAAGAGGAAATAGATGCATACGGAGCGCCGTCATTGCGAGAAAGATTTTTGAAGGATCCGACGAAGGAGGATTCTTCAAAAATCTGACGAAGCAATCTCCGCACAGTATCATGGGGGTTTCCCATTTTTGGCCGTCATTGCGAGAAAGATTTTTGAAGGATCCGACGAAGGAGGATTTTTCAAAAATTTGACAAGCAATCTCCGCACAGTATCATGGGGGTTTCCCATTTTTGGCCGTCATTGCGAGAAAGATTTTTG
>JBKJPO010000539.1:0-4629 GCA_046595095.1 Chitinophagaceae bacterium | reverse complement strand
CCTCTTGAACCTCTTGAACCTCTTAAACCTCTTAAACCTCTTGAACCTCTTGAACCTCTTGAACCTCTTGAACCCTTAACCACACAGAATGAAGTTATTACTATTCTTATCCCGTGTAGCATTTATCTGTAATGTCTTCTCAGTTGTTACAATGATACTCTGGTATTTTGAAACGGCAAAAAAAAACAAGGGCAGTAAGGATGCATTGATGGATCCCGGTTTTATTACAAATACAATTGTTGTTCTAGGTTATTCAGCGATATTTTTAAATGCAATTATGGCAATTGCTTACCTCCTGGTCGCCATCAGGGGTAAGGGCCGGAAGACAAAGCTTCCTGCATGGCTTGTTATTGCAAACATGATTTTCTTTTGTATTCAAATCTATTTTTCCTTTTTCTTATGATACATAACATCATTAAAGACAGAAGCACCAGGCTATTCATCATGCTGGCCGGATTCTTTATCTGCAATGCGCTGATCGCCGAAGTGATCGGGGTCAAAATATTTTCTTTCGAAAAGACCGTTGGGTTGAAACCACTTGATGTAAAACTTTTTGGGAATGCTTTATCTCTGAATCTCACAGCAGGCGTATTGTTGTGGCCGGTTGTATTTATAATGACAGATCTTATCAATGAATATTATGGAAAAAAAGGAGTGAAATTTTTATCCTATCTCACTGCCTTCCTAATTTCTTTTGCATTCATTATATTTTATGGCGCCATGAATCTTGCACCGGCCGATTTTTTTGTAACGAGTAAGACAGGATCGGGTGTACCTGATATGGAGAAAGCTTACGAAAGTGTACTTGGGCAGGGAGGATGGATAATCATAGGATCGCTGATTGCATTTTTGCTTGGGCAAATTATAGATGCCTCTATATTCAACAGGATAAAGAAGGCTACCGGTGAAAAAAAATTATGGCTGAGATCAACTGGTTCTACACTCATCTCGCAATTCATCGATAGTTATGTCGTCTTGTTTGTCGCGTTTTATATCGGATCGCGGGTAAGTGCCGGAGAGGGCGATTTTGTTTGGCCATTTAGTCTATTCATTGCCGTAGGTACGCTCAATTATATTTACAAAGCCATTGTGGCTATAATTCTTACGCCTGTTTTGTATCTCGTGCATAACTGGATTGAAAAGTTTCTTGGTAAGGATTTGGCGCAGGAAATGAAGGCTTCGGCTTTGAGAATAAAAGAATAGGTAATATCTCGGTGCTCCTCCGTGTTCCTCCGTGCAATATTTTTTTGTGTCACAGAGGACCACGGGGTTTTCAAGAAGAACCACGGAGATTGGTCGTTAATAATCCCACAACAATCTTATCAATCGGCAGTGTTACCGAATCTTCAGACACCTCTTCCCAGGGAATAAACCGGAATGTCTCTATCTCATTCGTAATTTTATAGAGCCTCATTTGCTCCTCATCAAAGTCAAACAATTTAGTACGCAGTGGAACATTAATAGGTTCCAAAGCTTTTACAAAATAGTAAATGGAAATGATCTGGTGATCAGGATGAAAAGCACTCTTTTGAAAAAAATCTGTTGTATAAATATGATCGCCTACTTCCACTTTGAGATTCATCTCTTCCATGAATTCTCTTTGAAGACAATCTCTTGTTCCTTCGCCTTCGTCGAGTCCTCCGCCCGGAAACTTTGTATAGTAGTGACCGCGGATATATTCATCACTTACCAGCAAACGTTTGTCTTCATCGATCAAAATACCATAAACCCTTAAGTTGAACATGATGAGCTATTTATTTTCCCCTGTGCTTTTTATAATAATTAAATGTCACCACCAGCAGGATCAGCAGTGCAAGAATTACCGGGATCCAGAAAGCGTATAAGGTATCCTGGTATGGGATGGGTACGTTCATGCCATAGATGCTTGATATCAAGACAGGAATGGTTAGCACAATAGTAAGTGTTGCAAGCCGCTTTAGTCCCTGGTTCTGATTGTTGGAAATGATACTGGCGAATGCATCTAGCGTACTCACCAGCATATTGGTGTAGATGTTTGCCATCTCCAATGCCTGGGCGTTATCAACAATAAGATCGTTGAGAAATTCTTTCTCATCTTCAGTAAGCTGCAAAAGGTTTGTGCGCTCGATTTTCATCATAAGGATCTCGTTACTCCTGAGTGCAGTTACAAAATAAACCATGCTCTTCTGTATCCTTACAAGTTGAAGTAACTCTTCATTCCTGTTGGCATCATAGAGTTTTTGTTCAAGGATATTACGTCGCTGGTTGATCTCTTTCAGGTGGTCCATAAAATTGTGAACTACTTTCTCAAATATTTTGAGTACCATCATACTGCGTTTATCCGGGTTCCTGTTTTGGAACGTATTCAGGAATTTTTTTATGGCACCATTCTCAAATGAGTTTACGGTAACAGTATGGTTATGCGTAAGTATGATGCAGATTGGGATCGTAATATAATATGCATCACTTTCATTGAAAGAATTATTTTCGGTTGGTGTTTTAATCACGATGAGTTTCACATTATCAGTTATCTCGTAGCGGCTTCTCTCATCAATATCAAGGGAGTCTTTAAGGAAGTCGAGGGGAATGTCAAGTGTATCGCTGAGTTCAGAAAATTCTTCCTGTTTCAAAGGAGGTAAAACGTTAACCCAGGTTCCATCCTCGGGTTTATCGATACCTATAGTTCGCCCGTCGATATTTTTAAAATATTGGATCATATAATCAATTAAGTTCTTTGCCTCTGCGCAACATTCTTTCAAATGGCATGGACAAAAGTTCATCCAATTTAATTTCACCACGGTATACCATAACCGCAGGGCCGCATAGCCAGATATTTTCAAAACTTTGTTTCCCGGTTTTATTGAATTCTACACTCAGTTTACCTCCCGGAGTTTTTACCTCCACATAGTTAAACCCGTTGTCATTATGAGCTGCGACCAGGGCGGCAGCAGTTACGCCGGTACCACAACTCATCGTCTCATCTTCTACCCCACGTTCATAAGTGCGTACGCAGATCTCGTCATCACTCAAAGTTTCAACGAAATTTACATTGATACCTTCAGCGTTGAATTCTTTACTATGCCTGATAGCACTGCCATGAGTTTTCACGTCATAATTAAGCACATCAGGCAGAAATTTTACATAATGCGGGGAACCAGTATCCAGAATAAAATACGTGGATTCAGCGGTAACCCTCTCCACATTTTTCATTTTTAATTTCACGCTTCCGTTTGATTCAATTTCTGCTTCATGCTCGCCATCAATTGCGATGAAATGATATTTATTTTGGACCAATCCCTGGTCGTGAGCAAATTTTACGAGACATCTTCCACCGTTTCCGCACATGCTACTTTCCCCCCCATCGGCATTAAAGTATTTCATTTCAAAATCGTAATTCGCTTTTTTGTTCAGTAATAACAGGCCATCAGCCCCGATACCAAATTTACGGTGGCAAAGTAACTGCACCTCCTGGCTTGCGAGCTCATCATATTGGCCTTTGCGGTTATCAAGGATAACGAAATCATTTCCTGTACCATGATATTTGGAAAACTCGATTTGCATTGTTTAAATATTTGTTGAGATAATTTCCAATGTTTTTGTGATGAGTTTTTCAACAGCCGCATTACCATCATTACTGAATTGTTTTGTAACCCGGTTAGCAACTATTGCATTCAGTGAAAGACATTGATGCCCCAGTGCTTTCCCCAATCCATAAATTCCTGCAGTTTCCATTTCAAAATTGGTAATCCTGTATTTTCCAAAAGTAAATTCTGTTAACCTATCAATGAGTTGCGGATTTGCAAGTCCCAACCTGAGTACCCTACCTTGCGGCCCGTAAAAGCCGGGGCATGTTACAGTAATTCCATGGCTAAATCCATCCACAAAATGTTTCAGCAGACCTGCTCCTGCCCCGCTTAAGTAAGGATAGGAAAAGCGGCTGTGGAGTTGCGTCTGCGTAACGAATGACTGTAATAACTGCTTATCTTCCTCATTATTATTATGCAGGTAAAAATTCAAAAGGTTATCAATCCCCAGTCCATGTGTGCTTACTACAAAATCATCAACCCCTATATCTTTTTGCAAAGCTCCTGAAGTACCAATACGGATGATCTGTAAATGAGTCAGCTTTTGTTTTACCATTCGCGTTTGCAGGTCAACGTTAACCAATGCGTCCAACTCATTCAATACGATATCGATATTGTCTGTACCAATACCGGTGCTAACCACCGAAATCCTTTTATTACCCACATAACCAGTGTGCGTCACAAATTCCCGGTGTTGCATCCTGCATTCTACCGAATCAAAATGTTTGCTCACCTGCTTTACCCTATCCGGATCTCCGACTGTGATGATAATATGAGCAATTTCCTCCGGCCTCGTGTCAAGATGATAAATTCCGCCACGTTTGTTGATGATCAGTTCTGATTCAGCTATTCGCATCAATTCTGTTTTGGTATGGTTTCAAAATTAATAAGTTACTACTTTAATTTTCCTGTGATCCTTTAGTCAATTCCTTGTCAAAATGAGCGGTTCATCACTTACTTGCCGCAAGTTAAACTAAGTTCTTCTTTAAAAAGTGAAGCTAAAAAATCCTATTTTTGCCCGGGTTTGAAAAAATGGTCCTGTGGCCGAGTGGCTAGGCAGAGCTCT
>JBKJPO010000422.1:0-3945 GCA_046595095.1 Chitinophagaceae bacterium | reverse complement strand
AACGGTTACTTTGTATGATTTTGTTGGAAAATTGATTCATTCAGAGAGCATCCCGGTAAATAATAGCCAGGGATATTACAAGCTTCAATTAAAAACAAAACCCGTAAGTGGCCACTATATTATAAATGTAAGTGGCGTGGGCTTGAAGGAAAGTTTGAAGGTATTAGTGAAATAAAAGTTACGTACGTCAATAGAAAAAAATCCCGGCGAAATATTTTTGCCGGGATTTTTTATGACCATTTGAAAAAAGATAGTAAGTCTTTGAAACAGGATATGGTATTAATTTTTGACAATATATCCAAATACAAAAGTCCGTTTAAGAAACACCAATCGTAAAAGTTTTGGTTACAGTTTTATCACAAACCTTGTAAGTAAAAGTGACAGTATATGTGCCCAGGGTAACCGGGAGTATGGTAACACTACCATCTTTTCCAACTGCCGTACCGTACGAGGCTCCCGCAGGTGCTGATACAGAACTGGTCAATGTTCCCGGGCAAGGGCAACCGGTAATTTCTGCATCAAACCTGTACATTGTGCCGCTACTCATGCGTGAAAGTGTATTATTTGCTGCATAGCCGGATGTTGATTTCTCATAATTGCCACATGGGGGCTTAAACGTCCATGTTACCAGTATGTTTATAACAGGATTGCAAACATTGTCTGTGCAGCAATCACCACCAAGAGCAACTACTTCTACTGGTGGCAGAAATCCAGGAACCGGTATTGGAGGCAATGGAATACCTGTAACTAAGTTTGCTAATGTCTGTGCCGAAATATCCCCAACCATTTGAGATTTCATAAGGTATGAGACCAGGGAAAAAGTAGCGCCATCAAAATGGAAGACATCATACACTGCGGATTCAATTTGCTGCGGATTTCCTGATAACTTATTTAGAATGGAGTAACCGAATTGCGCAAGTGGAACTGTGCGGCCATTTTTATTAGGATAGCCATTTGCCAATGTATCCAGGTATGCGGCGATACCATTTGCGTTGATTGCGTTTACCAACTGTTGTATTCCCTGTCTGAATTCAGGAACTGTTGAATATTTCGATACAATGGTTAATTCCGGGGGTGAAGTAAGATTATCCTTACGACATGCCGTAAACGAAAACCCAAAAATCAATAGAGTGGACAATGATAGTTTGAATAACTTTTTCATAAAAATAATTTTAAGGATGATTAAATGTTTATACCATTATATCAATCATCAATAAAATTTGTTACCCCTGGCTTTTCATCATTTAACAAATTCTTTCTCCATTCTTAACAAACCCTTATTATGCATGGTAACAAAAACTGCATCTGATTTATGTAGGGATTAAAGGATTGATAAAAATTAAAGCCCCGGTCATGAAAAAGAATTTGTACATCACTGCCTCATTTGATAAACCAGAATTAGTAGAAAATATAGCGGAGGAATTGGCCTCCCGTCGTTACGATGTAGGATATGGCAAAGCCAGGGTCCCAAACAAATGGGTGGCGATAGAAACTTCTTCTGTAGAAACGTATGTTACAGGAAATATGGAAATAATTGTTGATGAAAAATCAAAGATCAGGATACCATTTATTACCTGCTTTTTGTTTAGCTGTACAAAAGGGAAAAACAATCCTTACAAAATGGATTGGAGCATATCGTTTTCTTAAAGGTAGGAACTGGCTGCCGCCGCCTCCGAAATAAAATGAGATGCATTTTTCATACTAAGCCAATATCTCTCGACTTTCAAAAGATTTCACCGCAATAATCCTTTATCACAATTCCATTTTTTTAAACATGAACATCGAATATTCACGATTTTTTCCCGGGATTTTTTCTCAAAAAGAGGAAGAGGAATATTATTGCAAAAAAAGCAACTCCCAACCATAACCACATTCCTGTTTTTTTCTTTTTGATTGAAACAGGCTCGTCTCCTCCCGAATATATCAACCCTGCCCAGAAATAGGGAAGCTTCTGAATATTTTGTAGATCTTTCTGTTGTAACCATTGAAGTTTAGTTGCGTGTAAAGCATTTGCCGGAGAAGGATCTTTTACTAATTGCTCATAAAAAGTTCCTATCAATGCAGATGTTGATTCATCATTTATATTCCATAAACCCGCAACGATACCACCCGCGCCAGCTGCAATAAACCCTCGTGCAAGGCTGATGATACCTTCGCCTTCTGCAAGTGTGCCGTGTCCTGTTCGGCATGAACTTAATACAACGAGCTGAGGCCGAAAAGATTTTCCAAACAAGTCAAAAAGAAAGAATTTATTATCAGACAGCTGTAGCACTGGAATATTTTCTTTCCCTTGTAAAAATGCATGTGTGCTTATGTGAAGAAGATTCACTTCATTGAGTTGATCATTAAATTCTTTTAATGTGGCTTTTTCTTCATTGAAAAAATCTCCATCAATTGCATGCGCGATCGCTTCATATTCTTTTTTCACGGCAGGGAGCGAGGAATTTTTGCTGCTGTCAAACGAAATAAAAAAACCTGCAAACTGTTTAGTCTTTACAATGGGTTGTCGAAGTTGCAACCATGCCTGTAGCGAATAACTGTAGTATAAATTTGTTCTCCTGGTTAGAAATGGCCATTCATCAACATTAGCCTTGTAGATTGAATCTGTAACAAGCGCATCGAAAGGAAGGAGGCCAATTATTCCATCAGGAATAACGAGACATCGATTTTTGCCAGCTGTTGAATGCTTCCATAAAAGATCATAAACCCGGTATGCTTCATAGTAATAGCCCTGCGGATCATTAATCATTTTCTGCGCTCCTTTTTGAAACCATGTATTTACAAAAGTCTTAATAAACTGCTGAACACCTGGAGCATTTTCAATTCTACGTATATTCCTTACCGTTCCCTTCCCAGATTCAATAACATAAATTCCTTTTTCACCTGAAAAAAATTCTATGACAGCCAGGTTTGAAGGGATATTTTTCAGCAAACTATCTATTGATGGAATTTGCTCATCTGCAAAAAAGGCCATCTCAGGATATTTTTCTTTGATCTTTTTCTGAATTAAGCTTAATTCATATTCCAATTCTTTTTTAATAGCAAGTGCAGGATTATCCAACTTTCCCGTATCTGAATTTTGTATGGCTTCCCGTTCGTAGTAAGCAATAGCCTGCATCGATTGTTCTTGCTTTTCCAGGAGCGTATCTTTGTTTTTAATACGGTTATACTGCAGGTTACTCATCATCTCATCCAGGAGAAGCTGAGCTTTACTCATTTCAGCGATGAGCAAAACTTTACCTGCCCATACTTTTTTGCCTGTTTCTTTCCACAATTCAAAAGCAGTTTCTATAGCAGATTCCATCACTTGCCTGTATTCCTTTTGCTGCTGTTGTTTTGCTGTCCAACTATAAAATTCATGTCGGAGCTTTTTCTGGGCCATAAAAAAAAGCTGGTAATATTCCAAAGCTTCTTCTCTCCTTTTCATTTTATAAAGACAATCGGCTTTTCCATGCAATGCATCCAGCAAAGTGTATTCGCCATACAGATCGCTTTGTGCGGGCAAGACATTTACTACCGGATTGTATGCCGGAAGCAATTGGGATAATGTTGCATTGTATTTTTCAAATGCTTTGGGCCATAGTTGCATTTTCATCATCACCTCAGCCATGGATATAAGCACCTGCGCTTTCTCCCGTCTCCGTTCTCCCTTATATTTTGTGTCAAGTATCCGGATGGCATTTAGATAGGATTTTAAAGCTTCTGGAAATTTATCATTTTCCATGAGCACATCGCCATTTACCCTAAATGCAGACAATAGCCAATAAGGGGCATCTCCCTTATCAGCATTCAAAGGATTTTGTAAAATGCTTATCGCTTCCTTAATCTTTGTTGATGCCTCGGTTGTATTTTTTTGAAGGATAAAAATATCGGCCAGGGTAGAAAGTAACAATCCATGAAATGCGGTATTCTTTGTAACAAGAAGCAATCCCTTTTCTGCATCCT
>JBKJPO010000329.1:0-2754 GCA_046595095.1 Chitinophagaceae bacterium | reverse complement strand
CCCTACTCCCTACCTTTGCCCCTCAACCCCCGCCATGAAAGTTTCAACAATACACGAAATCAAAGCTGAGCTTGAGAATTTGACTCCAAAGGAAGTTATGGAATTATGCCTGAGGCTAGCGAGGTATAAAAAAGAAAGTAAGGAATTACTAACCTACCTGTTATTTGAGGCACATGATGAAACTGGTTACATAGAGGAAGTCAAAAAGGAGATTGATGAAGAATTCAAGGAACTTCCAAAGTCTAACCTGCACCTTACAAAAAAAAGCCTTAGAAAAATTTTACGTGTTCTGGTAAAGTATATCAGGCATACCTCGTCAAAGGAAGCTGAAGTGGGGATTCTGCTTTATTTCTGTAATGCCCTCATCAATTCAGGTATCCCCATTTATAAAACTGCTGCGCTCACTAATCTTTACAATTCCCAGTTGAAGAAAATTGAAAAGAGTATTCAAACACTTCATGAAGATCTACAATACCAATACAGAAAAGAGTTGGATAGTTTGGTAGAAGCCGGTGAGAAAGAGAATTCTTCTATGAAAGCTAAAATAGTTCGCTTCTTTAAAAAATGACCATTATTATTCGATTGTAGAACGATCTGCGCCAGTTTCCACATAACTTTGCGAAATGCAGGAAGAACAAGTAAACAGGATATTGACACAGCTGAATATTTCAAAATTAAATGAAATGCAGCTTGCTTCCATTGAGGCGCAAAAGACAAGGGGAGACGTTGTTTTACTTTCACCAACAGGTTCGGGTAAAACCCTCGCATTCCTTATTCCACTCATGGAAAATCTTTTGCCCGGGGCAAAATTTATACAGGCGTTGATCGTGGTTCCATCACGCGAACTGGCAGTCCAGATCGAATCTGTTTTCAAAAGCATGAAATCGGGACACAAGGTTACACTCGCCTATGGTGGACATGATTCGCGTACAGAGAGGAATAATTTCACCGAGCCACCTGCCGTTTTGATTGGAACACCCGGGAGACTGGGCGACCATATCCGCAAAGAGACCATTGATATTTCGAAAATACATACCATCATCCTTGACGAGTTTGATAAATCTCTTGAATTTGGTTTTGAGCGTGACATGCAATACATCATCAGTCAATTAAAAAATCTTAAACAGCGTGTTCTCACTTCGGCTACCCAGGCACTTGACGTCCCTGAGTTTACAGGTATGAAGGAGCCTTTAATACTCAATTACCTTCAGGATTCACCAACTAAAGGATTAGCCCTCAAAGCTGTTTGGGCTAAGGGGACCGACAAACTGGAAGCATTATTTAAACTCATCTGCGTGGTAGGGCATGAACCAACGCTCATCTTTTGCAACCACCGGGATACGGTTGAACAGCTTAGCCAGTTTTTTAAAAATAAACGCCTGGTGCATGATATTTATCATGGTAAACTTGAGCAGGAAGAGCGGGAACTGGCCATACTTAAATTTCGCAATGGGAGCAATCATTTACTCATCACTACTGATCTTGCAAGCCGAGGATTGGATATCGAGAACCTTAAAAATGTAATCCACTACCAGCTACCAGTAAACGAGACTTCATTCCTGCATCGCAATGGACGAACAGCAAGGATGAATGCTGAAGGCACTGCCTGGCTTGTACTTGCCGAAGATGATCATTTCCCTGAGTTTCTTGGAGAAACCCCTGAGGTTGTGGAATTGCCGGGGGAATTACTACTCCCAATAAATCCCGATTGGACAACCATTTACATCAGTGCAGGAAAAAAGAATAAAGTAAACAAGGGAGATATTGCTGGCTTGTTGCACCAGAAAGGGAATCTCAAACAAGAGGAATTAGGAATGATAATGATAGGTGATTATGCATCTTTTGCCGCAGTAAAGAAGAACAAAGCAGCTAAATTACTGGACTTGCTGCGTGATGAAAAAATTAAGAACTCAAAAATAAAAATTTCTATTGCGAACTGAGTATTCATTCCCATTCGTTCTAAGATCCAATTAATTTTTCAAAAATTCTCCACTAGCAATTAATCAATTAATCATTAGTTTTACAGCTCATTCACCAAATAGAAAGGAGGTATTCATGCAATCTACAGATCTGCCATGGACATCTCCGGTAACCGAAGGGTAACCGGGTCCATACAAATAATCTGATGACGCAAATTGCGTCAGGACCACTGGGGTATACCCTGGTGGTTTTTTTATTTTACAATTAACGGTATTGTATTATGTTGCTAACGGAATGTGGGTCAATAAATTATTGCCTGTAATTAATATTAAATTATAGGCATTTTTATAGTGGTATTTTAAGAAAAGGCAATAAAAAAATATTTTAATTAATCAGGTTACAATTTGAGAAATCGGGTATAAACTATACATTCTTAAACATTAAAAAAATAAAATTATGAAAAAATTCTTTTTGGCATTATTCGTTGCAGCATCTATAGTTGCTTGTGATAGTTCATCTACCACTTCTACAGAAAATAAGAAAGATTCAATAGTTGATAAGATCGAAGACAAAACAGATTCACTTCAGAATAAAGTTGAAGAGAATGCTGATTCTTTAAAAGCAAGATTAGAAAGACAAGGTGATTCAGCAAAAGCGAAAGTTGAAGAAAAAATGGAAAAGAAATAATCTGGTCTAATTTAATCAAATGATTTTTTTTAAGAAAATTGGCTCTCCCATTGGAGGGCTTTTTTATTTCATAGTTGCGAGGTTTTAATCTTTTCATGCATATTATTTTTTTCAATAATTGCATTGATAAAGGAATGTATTGCCGGT
>JBKJPO010000326.1:0-3396 GCA_046595095.1 Chitinophagaceae bacterium | reverse complement strand
GAACTGTCGTGGGGTGATGGGTTTCTTATACCTCCCATAACTTCAAATACAACATTATGCAAATTCAACATTGTCAAGACTGAAATAATTACGCAAATTGGCATAAAAGTTACTGTCATAATATTTCCCACAGAAAGCTGTGTAAAGTGTTTTAGAAAATAATACAACAAGCAGAGTCGCCACAATGCTACTATAGCCAAAAACCAAACATTCATTGTATTGGCAGTTGCAATAGAAAAATATCGTTCAACTGGAATTGCATAAAATATAGCTGGAAAAGATGTCAAGGCGATAAATGTCAAAATCGTTTTATAATTCCATTTCTCAATTTTGAATGGTAGAAGAATAAGCCAAATAAAACCTGCCAAAATAAAAATGTAAATTACAGAACCCAACCCCAAATGTTGTAGTAGGCTTGCTTTGGGGTCGTCCCAATAACGCCCCATCCCAACTATCCAAGTCCCCATTATACCTGCAATTAAATGACTATTATTGAAGTTGAGCATTTCTTCTCTTGTCAGTTTGAAAGTGAGAAGCCTTGAAATGTAATTTATCACACCCATAGTGCAGAATTGTTTTTAGATTTTACTATTGATTTAAACTTTGATTATCTTTCTTTAACATTTGTGTCTGAATATATATTGGTCATTAAATTTTGGAAGTGATTTTCAAATTCCGTAACTGTAAAATTCTTTGGTTTAAAAGTTGCGTCAAATAGGGTACACTTATCCCAATAGTTTTCTTGTAGTAATCGTTTTTCTTTTCTCAATTGGTGATACAATTCTGTATTTGGAAAAGGTGTCAGCATTGTTATTTGCACTTCCGATAAATTACTTTGCTTAATAAACTTTTCTGTTTTATTAAAAGTTTCCAATGTGTCAGTGTCAAAACCTAAAATGAAACAACCATTTACTGATATACCATAAGATTGAATTTTTTCTATGGCTTTAAGATATTTGTCAAATTGCTTGTACTTCCAATTGGCTTTATCCAAATTCTTTAATCCTTTTGCTGTTGAAGTTTCAAATCCAATAAGAATTTGAACACAATTGGATTTTGCTAATTTTTCTAATAACTCATCGTCATATGCAACTGAAATATCTGTTTCTGTAAACCATTTCATTTTGTAATTTGAAAACAGATTGAGCAATTGCTTTGACCAATTCTTGTCAATGAAAGTATTGTCGTCTGCAAGTTCAATAAAAGGTCTGTTGTAGGCTCCCCATTATTAGTACACTTTAAAAGTAGAATATTTTCATTTAAATCTATTGGGCGTAGTGTAGCGAAGGCGTAGCCGAAGCGAAACGGAGCCCAATAGATTTATTGTTTTTTTCACGATACATCCTGGGCGATAATCCTCCCAGTGAATCATGTGGTCTGGCATTATTATAATCATCTATCCATATCTGCGTTACTTCTCTTACCTCATCAATGTTATCAAAAAGATAGGCATCTAAAATACCGTTGCGATATGTTTTATTAAACCGCTCGATGTATGCATTCTGTGTTGGCTTTCCCGGTTGTATATAAGTAAATTCAATTTCATTTGCTTTACTCCAACTTTGCGCCAGTTTTGCTACAAACTCAGGTCCGTTATCCATTCTTATTTTTTGTGGCTTACCATAGCGGTTAATTAAATGTTTTAAAACCCATATCACACGACTGCTCTTTAATGAATAGTCTGTTTCAATAAATAATACCTCACGGTTGTAATCATCAATTACATTGAAAGAGCGGAACTTAGTTCCATTACTTAATGCATCACTCATAAAATCAATACTCCAGGTTTGTGTAAACTGGTCTGGTACAGCTAATGGTTGTTTTACTCTTGCAGGCAACCTCTTTTTTACTTTGCGCCTTAAGGGCAGGTTCATTTTCTTATACACACGGTGCAGCCGTTTGTGATTGATAACATAACCCCCATTTCTTATGCGGCCATAACATTTCCAAAAACCTTCTTGCGGGTTTTGTTTTGAAAGCACTTCTAACTGCTGCATAACAACTTCATCATTTTTTATTGACTGATAATGCAGGCTGCTCCTGCTTAGCCTTAATATTCGACACGCCTTGCAGATGTCTTTTGGCCGCTCAATTTTTATCTGCGCTACAATCCTTTTTTTCTCGCAAGGCTTTAGAGCTTTTTTTCAATAATGTATTTGGCTGTATCAAGTTCCATGGCCAGGTTAGCATACATCCTCTTTAGCCTGGTATTTTCTTCCTCCAGTTCTTTGATGCGTTTTAACTCACTGGCCTCCATGCCTCCATATCGCTGGCGCCATTTATAAAGGGATGCTTTGCTTACACCATGTTCACGGGTGATCGCTTCGGCTGTTTTACCATTGTCGAACTCCTTGAGTATGCTGGTAATTTGTGTGGGACTGAATTGACTCTTTTTCATTTTTTACGTTTTTAAAGTTAAGATTTTTGTCTACTTTTAAAACGTACTGTTTTTAGGGGAGCTTACAACTTTAATACGGAAGAATTATTTAGAAGGACCTTTTGACACTTGCAATTGACGTAAGGTTAATAGAACAAAATTAACTTGTAGAAAAGCTGCCCGATGGACATTAGATGAATTTATTCGTAATGGTTTTCTAAAAATTTTTTATACTCAATTGGGTTGTGCAACCAAGGCAAATGCCCACAGTTCTTGATGGTCGTGACTTTTGCTGTTGGGTAGCGATTTAAAACAAAAGATTTGCTTGATTTATAAATGTCCTTGTCGCCATATACAATTGTAATTTTAAATTTCGGTTTTACGTTCACTTTTAAAAGCGGAACTTTTGCAATTTCTTTTCGTGTATTGTTAATCGGATCCGCTTTTATATTATCAAAGTCAACTGCCAAACTGCTTGATACAAAACCATTATTGTAATTTTTCATTACCTGTTTGAATAATCTTTTGTAGGCATTGCTACTACCCATCATTCCTAAAAGATTATTTAATCCCATTTTCATCCATTCTCCCGGAGTGCACTTCGCTTTGTTAAATTGCATTACTTCTTTTTCGGTTTGGGTCCATTCTTTATTTGTACCTGAACCGGGATTACATAAAAACAAACTCAATAATTTTTCCGGATGCTGTTCCGCATAAATTTGAGCGTAAAGTCCCCCCCACGAATGCCCTAACAAATGGAAGGATTTAAGATTATAATGTTTTGCAACTGCCTCCAAATCTGAAACGTAAGCATTTATTGAGTAGTCCCTGCTCTTACAAGGCGATTGTTTTGTACCTCTTTGATGAAACGTAATCACTTGAAATTTCTTAGCTAATGTTTCTGCAACAAAAGTTAAGTCGCTTGGAAAACCCGGGCCACCATGCAATAAAATAATTGTTTCTTTACCAATGTTTTGATAAATAGTAGTAAACAATTTGTCGCCATGATTGGCTATTAA
>JBKJPO010000300.1:0-4148 GCA_046595095.1 Chitinophagaceae bacterium | reverse complement strand
TTGCAGGAAATGCAACATGCTTTTAATGACCTGGTAAATACTGTGCGCAGCAAAGAAAACGAAAAAAGCCTGAGCGTACAACGACTCCAGCACCTGAAAGAGCGCGAAACAAACCTTACAGATTTTATCACCAAATCTGAAGGGCAGCTTCTTGGCCTTGATGAAAGTATACGATTTACCTCCCTCCAGATAGCTGATGAGAATGAGAAATTGGCTGAATTTGAGGAAAAGTTGGGAGTATTAAAAGAAGAAGTGGAAAAGAAGCGTCGCATTTTTGATGAACAAAGAGCAACCATTGACGATTTGAGGAAAGAAAACCAGGCTATTCAAAGAAATCAATTTGAAGCTGAGAAAAAAGTGGCGGTCTCTGATACTTCAATTCAAAACCTGCAACGCAGTATTCAACAAATTACGGATGAAAAAATGCAGCGTCAATCACAGCTTGAGCAGTTGCTCAAAGATAAACAAGCCCAGGAGATTGAACTTGAACTGAAACGTAAGGATCTGCAACAATTACAGGAGCACCATGAATTTACAAAGGATCAGATCCTACAAACACAATCCGCACTCGAAACCCTTCGCAATGAACTGAATGGTGAGAATCGCAAGCTTGATTCCCGAAGAAACGAATATGCATTGTTGAAGAGTTTAATTGATTCGTTGGAGGGTTATCCTGAGAGCGTTAAATTTTTGCATAACAACAAAGATTGGAACCATACTTCACCAATCCTTTCCGACATTATTTATGTAAAAGAAGAATTTCGCGCAGCAGTAGAAAATGTTCTGGAACCTTATCTTAATTTTTATGTTGTAAATAATCTTGAAGAAGGCCTGAAAGCCGTACATCTTCTTGATGATAATAAAAAAGGGAAAGCAAATTTTTTCCTGCTTGATAAATTTGATGAATCCCGGGATGATTCCCACCAACCTCAGGATACAATTCCAGCGCTTGATGTTGTGGAAGTTGATGAAAAATATGCAGGCTTAACGAGACATTTACTTGGTAACGTTTTTATTGCAGAAAATGAAGACGCGCTGAAAAATAGCAATGGCGCAGTTGTGCTTGAAAAAACAGGCAAGTATGTAAAAGGGAAATACTCATTGACGGGTGGAAGTGTTGGTTTATTTGAGGGAAAAAAAATCGGGCGCGTTAAAAATCTTGAAAAGCTTGTAGAAGAGATCAGCAAGCAGGAAGCTATTGTTGTTGCTTTACAAAGTGAAATGAAAACAAGGCACAACGAGGTAATCGCTTTCAATGAGCAATTAAAGGAAAATGCAATCCGCCAGACACAGGAGGATATCAATAATTTCACCAACCAGGCTTTTGCGCTTCAAAATAAAATCGAAAACCTGCATTTGTTGGAAGATAGCAGCAGCATGCGTTTACAGGAATTGGGGAACCAGTTGCAGGAAAATCTGGATGGCATTTCAGACACCCGTTTTGAACTCGAAAAATTTAATACCCAGCTTGAAGAGCTTACAATTAAAATGCAGGTTGTTGAAAAAGATTATAGCGAAGCTGAGCAGTCTTACAGTTTTGCAAATACTAGTTATAATGATACCAATCTTCAATACACTAAGCAGCAAAGCAAGGTAAATTCAGTGAAGCAGGAATTTGATTTTAAGAACAACCAGCTGAGTGAACTTAAAGTTCAGGTTGAGCACAGTAATATTCAGCTTGCAAAATCTTCAGAAAATATTAAGGAGACTGATGAAAAACTTGCAGAGGTTGATGCGCTCCTTGTATCGATTTTGCAAAACAAAGCAGTTGAAGAGCAAAAACTAAATGAAGCGGACCAGGCATATTACAACCTAAGAAATGCGCTAAGTGAAAAAGAAAATGTGGTGAAACAAAAGCAGAAGGCAAAAGAGATGGTAGATCATTTGCTTTCTGAAATAAAAGATAAACTGAACGAATTGAAACTTCAGCTTGCAGGCATGAAAGAACGCCTCAGCGTTGAGTTTAAAGTGGACCTTGATACAATACTTGAAGAAGACCGCTCAACAGATATACCGCTTGAAGAGCTGCAGGAAAAAAATGACCGGATGAAAAAGCGTCTTGAAAATATGGGTGAAATAAATCCGACAGCGATTGAGGCATATACAGAAATGAAAAAGCGGTATGAATTTATCCTCGAACAAAAAAATGATCTTGTTACGGCAAAGGAAAGTTTAATGTTGACAATACAGGAAGTGGAGGCCACCGCTAATCAGCAATTTCTGGATACATTCAATAAAGTAAGGGAGAATTTTCAGAAAGTATTCCAGGCATTATTTACAGAGGATGATACTGCTGATATGGTATTGGATAACCCCGATAACCTTGCTGAGACTGGAATTGATATCGTTGCAAAGCCCAAAGGCAAACGCCCGACAAGCATCACTCAATTGAGTGGTGGAGAAAAAACTTTAACAGCCACCGCATTGTTGTTTGCGATCTACCTGATTAAACCCGCGCCATTTTGTATACTTGATGAAGTTGATGCACCCCTTGATGATGCGAACATTCACAAGTTTACCCAGATGATCCGCCAGTTTAGTAAGGAGTCACAATTTATAATTGTTACACATAATAAAATGACAATGGCAACTGTAGATGTGATCTATGGTGTTACTATGCAGGAACCAGGCGTCAGTAAATTGGTTCCTGTGGATTTTAGAGGACTGAATTGATTAGTAGGCAGTGGCAGTGGGCAGAAACGAAAAAGCAGAAACGAGAAACGAGAAATAATATTTATCCGTGCAATATACAAAAGAAGACATCGCCCGCTACTATGATTTAAGCGAGGTTCATTACAAGCTTTTCTGGAACCTCGAAAAGAGCAGGTCCCTGCATTATGGATATTGGGATTCTTCAACGAAAAATTTTCATGAAGCCTTATTGAATGCAAATAAAATTCTTGCAGAGCGTGCAGGCATTACTGAAAGTGACGTGGTATTGGATTGCGGCTGTGGAGTAGGCGGTTCTACAATGTGGCTCGCCAAAAATATCGGGTGCAAAGGAGTGGGTGTTACCCTTAATGAAAAGCAGGTGCGACAGGCAACTGCATTTGCCAAACAGGATGGGCTTGATCACCTCGTGAAATTTGAGAAGAATGATTATACGGAAACCGGATATCCTAATGGATCATTTAGTGTTATCTGGGGAATGGAGACCATCTGCTATGCAAATGATAAGCTTGTTTTTCTAAAGGAAGCTGCAAGGTTATTGAATCCTGGTGGCAAATTGATCATAGCGGATTTTTTCAAGAAAGAAGGTTTGCAGGGCAAGGATGCAGAATTAATAAAGAGGTGGGCAAATGGTTGGGCTATAAATGATTATTCAACCAGGGAAGAATTTGAAGACCAACTCAAAATCGCAGGCTTTAAAAACATTAAGATTGTAGATGAAACCCCGGCTATTATGCGCAGTATCAGGAGGCTTTACCGCGCTTATCTTTTAGGTGTCGTTGGATCTAAGCTATATAATTTTTTTAACCCAAAAACCACCGAACTGGCCAAGCGAAATGTAGATACTGCGTACCTGCAATACTTTACAGTCAAAAAGGGATTGTGGAAATACCTTTTCGTGTATGCAGAGAAAGCATAGAGCCCACAAACAGATAGGTACAAACAAGTAGCACCGAAGGTGGTACCTATTTGTAGCCAAAATGGCGCACGAGGGGTTTCATGCACCGAAGGTGCTACCTATTTGTAGACCAAATGGCGATCGAGGGGTTTCCTACCCCGAAGGTGCTACATATTTGTAGCCAAATTGCGCACATGGGGTTTCATGCACCGAAGGTGCTACCAGTTTGTAGCCAAATGGCGATCGAGGGGTCTAATGCACCGAAGGTGCTACCTGTTTGTTACCATCATTTTGTTTCAACTAATCTACCAATCTTCCCATTTCCCCCGGCAAGAAATACAAACTTTCCATTTTTAGCTTTTCTCACAACGTGAAATCCCTCCGTGGAAATAGTTTCCAGTTTTTACCATCATCAGATGAATAGTCTACACCATTTGATCCACATGTGATCCAGGTTTGCTTATAGAGATACTCCACACAACTCCGGTAACCCGTTGGATTAGCTTCCGGCTGCATCCAATTTTTACCTCCATCTTTTGTGATAACACAATTTTTGATTGTGTGGGTAGGTCTATTAAAA
>JBKJPO010000039.1:0-6311 GCA_046595095.1 Chitinophagaceae bacterium | reverse complement strand
AAATGATTGAACCATTTAAATACAGGAAATAATTTCATAAAATCATATATGCGTTTACAAAAATTACTAATCTGCCTATTGTTCCCGGCAAGTATTTTTACAGCCTTCAACAGTATTGCCCAACAGGGAGCCAATCTTTCAGTTAATGATTTCGAAAAAGGGATAAAATCGCTAAATACCCAGGTGCTTGATGTTCGTACTTATGGAGAATATCAAACTGGGCATTTAAAAAATGCATTGCTGGCCGACTGGATGAATCAGGAAGAATTTACTAAAAAAGTACAATCAATAGATAAATCTAAACCTGTATATACCTACTGCCATAGTGGAGGGAGAAGCGGAGAGGCGACAAAATGGTTAATAAAAAAGGGATATACTGTGTTTAATTTGAATGGTGGTATCGCTGCCTGGAAAAAAGAGGGCAAGGCTATTGAGGAAGCAGTAAAATCAAATTAATAAATTTATAAAGCAAATTATAAGTAAGCAAAGCCAATGAAAAAATATTTAAAAGAAGACTGGCCCATGTACCTTATTTTTTTATTTGTTGCTATTGTTTTTGGGAGAGGATTTATAAATCATCAAAGCGAACCTCCTGAAATATCATTTAAAGAAAAGCTACCTGATTACTGGGTGGCTCCTAGTTTATATTCTGATTATACCACAACCGGCGAAGAGCTAAAGATGATTATTTACGGAGAAGATTTAATTGCAAATACTTCCAGGTATTTGGGTCCTAATGGTTCGGTTAAACAAATTAGTAATGGCATGAATTGCCAGAACTGCCATTTGGATGCGGGCACACGACCATGGGGAAATAATTATGGAGCCGTTGCTTCTACCTATCCAAAATTCAGGGAACGCAGCGGAACAATTGAACTCATTTCTAAGCGGGTAAATGATTGTATAGAGCGAAGCTTAAATGGTAAAGCTCTTGATACATCCGGTTACGAAATGAAATCTATTCTTGCATATCTTAAATGGATTGGGCAAAATGTAAAGAAAGGGGAGAAACCAAAAGGAGCTGGAATTGTTGATCTGCCATATTTAGACAGGGCAGCAAGCTCTGCAAAAGGACAGGTTATTTATTCTCAAAAATGTTTGCGTTGTCATGGAACAAATGGAGAGGGGGTGAAAAATTTTAATAATATCGGTTATGTTTATCCCCCTTTATGGGGAGAGCAGAGTTATAACATCGGTGCAGGATTATATCGTTTGTCAAGATTTGCAGGTTATGTAAGAGATAACATGCCTTTCAATCAATCCACACACCATGCTCCTACATTAACTAATGAAGAAGCCTGGGATGTTGCAGCATTTGTAAACACACAACCTCGTCCTACAGCTGATTTGTCAAAAGACTGGCCGAACGTTTCTGCCAAACCTATTGACCATCCTTTTGGCCCTTACACAGATGGGTTCACTGAGGAACAACATAAATACGGACCATTTAAACCAATTGCTGATAAAAGAAAAGAAATGAATAAAATGAAGTAAAGCGATTAATCTACCATCCATGATTGAAAGAAATACAAGAAGAAATTTTTTAAAATTCTCAACGCTTGCAGGCCTGGGTATTTCTGTAAATCCACTTTCAGCATTTACAGCGGAAGAAGAAGATAAGAATAACACCATAATAAAAACATCAATCAAAGCGGGACAACAAGTTGTAACTCTACTGCAAACAACAGATGTACACTGCCAGGTGCATCCACACGATGAATTGTTTTGGGAGCATGGGAAATCTGCTTTTCGTAAAACCGGGGGTTATGCAAATCTTGCAACTTATATTGACATGGCACGTAAGAAGAACCCCAACACATTTATCATTGATACCGGAGATATGTTCCAGGGAAGTGAGCTAAGTGTAAAGACATCAGGAAAAGCAATACAGCCAATCTTAAATGCACTTAGCTACAATCTTTATATACCCGGCAATTGGGAGGTTGTATATTACAAAGAGAACATGCAAAAATTATTGGGTGGATTACATGCGCCCAAAATATGTTCCAATATGTATCATGATTTGGGAGATGGTAAAAAAGGCGAGCACATCTTTCCTCCTTATTACACATGGAATGTGGCAGGTATAAAAATTGGTTTTGTGGGTTACACCGATCCGTTAGTACCCATTCGCCAATCGCCTGCATATAGTAAAGGCATAATTTATAGTTTTCCAGAAGAGAATTTACAATACTATGTAAAACTGTTGAGAGAGCAGGAGCAATGCGAATTTGTAATTCTGTTATCGCATTTAGGTTTATCACAGCAAATAGCATTGGCAAACAGTTCTGCATGCGAGGGTGTTAATTATATTTTTGGTGGTGACACACATGAACGTGTTCGCAAACCAATCCAGTGCAAATACAGTAAAGTGGTAGAGCCAGGAGCTTTTGGTTCTTTTGTAGGTAAGTTAGATTTGATAGTGGAAAATGGAAAAATCATAAAGGAAATTTACAGTCTTGATGAAGTTGCTGCAAATCGATTTAAACCAAATGCCGGTGTACAGGCCATCATTGCTCACCAGGAAAAAGCTTTCAAAAGAGAGATAACAAAAATAGTTGGCTACAGCACCATTCCATTATACCGCTATTTTGTTGTAGAAAATACGATTGATACATTAATTATCGATGCATTAATGTGGAAGGTAAAGCCTGATATTGCCCTGTCCAACGGCTTTCGTTTTTGTCCGCCAAACACTACACCAGATGCAACAGGAAACATCCCGATAACTGAAGGATATATTTTTGATATGCTGCCCGTTGACAGTAGAGTAAGAACAGCAAAAGTTTCAGGCAAACAAATTAAAGAATGGTTAGAAAAAGAATTGAATAATGTATTTGCAAAAGATGCAGCAAAGCGGTTAGGCGGATGGGTGGTGAAATTTAAAGGAATGAAGGTTGAGTTTAAAGCTTTTGAGGAGATGGCCAAACGGGTGAAAAAACTAGCAATAAATGGCGAAAACCTGGATGCAGAAAAAAATTACCTGGTTAGTGCATGCGAACGTGAAGGAGATCCTGCAACAATGCTTTGCCGCATCGCAAATGTCAAAGAAGCCGTTAATACTCCTTTTACTTTGCATGAGATAATGAAGGAATACTTAGCTTCCAATTCTCCTGTGACTCCAAAGCCTGAAGGCAATGCAATTATTTTAGATGCACCTTCTACGATCCTTACTCAGGTATATGGCGTAGATTATACTTTTGTTTGATGGAAAATTTTTAATGAGCTTTAATGACTGTGATATCTATCTCATCTTGCTTTCTATACCTTCGTGTCTTCTTTGTTAAATAAGAATATAAATAAATGTTAGAATTTTTAAAACAACCCTGGGCCTGGTACGTGGCAGGTCCCTTAATTGGTTTAATGGTTCCGGTATTACTGATTATCGGAAATAAAACTTTTGGGATATCATCATCCTTACGACATATTTGTGCAGCATGTATGCCTGCAAAAATCCCGTACTTTAGTTATGAATGGAAAAAAGAATCATGGAACATGGTGTTAGTTACTGGTATATTGATCGGGGGTATAATTGCTGCCACATTATTTCTCAATGATCAACGTGTGCAGGTAAATCAAAAATTAGTGAATGAATTGTCGGCCAATGGCATTACAGATTATCATTCATTAGTGCCTTCACAGCTATTTAACTTCCCGGCATTGTTTACACTTAAAGGTTTTATACTCATCGTTGGGGGCGGTTTTTTAGTTGGCTTTGGTACTCGTTATGCAGGTGGTTGTACTTCAGGTCATTCAATAATGGGCTTGTCTAACTTGCAATTGCCTTCTTTAATTGCTACGGTGTGTTTTATGATTGGAGGTTTCATTATGGCAAATCTGATTCTTCCATTTATATTAAAGCTTTAACTTATGAATGAAGTAATAACCATAACAAATAATGAAATCAATACAGATTTTGAAGTTCGTTCTTTAGATTCAATATCTTCTCAAAGGCAACAACCAAAAGAGACCTGGTGGTGGTATACCAAATTCCTGGTAACAGGTATTTTATTTGGAATAATATTGGTGAAGTCAGAAGTGATATCATGGTTTCGTATCCAGGAAATGTTTCGCCTGCAAAGCTTTCATATGTATGGTGTGATTGGTTCCGCTGTAGTAACCGGTATTATTTCTGTTCAGCTAATAAAAAGATTTAATATAAAAACACTTAGCGGAGAAAAAATTGAACTCCCGCAAAAGAAATTCCACAAAGGACAAATATATGGTGGATTGCTTTTTGGTTTTGGATGGGCGCTTACTGGTGCTTGTCCTGGTCCAATGTTTGCGCAAATAGGTACAGGCGCTTTAGTCGTGGTTGTTGCTTTATTAAGCGCAATCGCAGGCACCTGGACTTATGGATTTTTCAAAGAAAAATTACCTCATTAAGAATAAGGCTACCTTCAAACTAAATCAATAATAAATACATCAGCTTATGAAATACTTTGTTCTGTTATTTTCGGCATTTTTCATTTTCAGTACTAATTCACACGCTCAAAAAAAACAGCATAAAATTGTATTCGACATGTCGGGCAGAGATACTGCAGATCATAGTGCTGTTATCAGGCAGGTAAATAATGTTTTAAAAAGTGCTCCACAAACCAAAATAGAAGTTGTATTTCATGGCCAGGCGGTATATGCTTTGGTAAAAGATAAAACTACTGTTAAAGAAAAGATTGATGACCTGGTAAAGAATAAACAAGTTGTAATTGCCGCATGCAACAATTCACTTATCCGCTTAAATATTTCAAAAGATGATTTAATTGCATCTGCAGTTGTAGTGCCGGTGGCAATACTTGAACTCATAGATAAGCAGGAAAAAGGTTGGAGCTATATCAAGGCGGGCCATTGATCAGAAATTCATAATTTGGAAATACAATTAGCTCAGCACTGTTGAGGAATTTAAATTCCTATTTTCTGATGCAGCATATTTTTTTTAAACCAGAGTTCATAAACCGGATCAAGAAAATGAATTCCTTCCTGGTCGTCGATAAGTTCTTTTTGTATCAAGACTTTCTTAAGTTTTAATACATTGGCAGATGTGCCGAGCTGGTATTTATTTACTACTTCCCTGGAGCTTAATCCTGTATGTACACCCTCAGCCACGGCTTTTAAAAAATTATACTGGCCATTGGTGAGATATTCACTATCTCTTGTATACAAAATAGCATTTTGGGCCAAAAGATCTTCTACTGCAGCCAGGATAATTTCTTTGGTTACTGTTTTTATTGTAGCGATCCAAACAAGGTAGGAAAGCTGCTGTACATAATAAGAATGATCCTGCACCATTGCGGCAATAAGATTGGCCATTTCTTCCCCAATCGTTTTTTTTGTTGATTTGAACTGTTGACGTATAAATATGATCCAGTCGTTTCTTGAGATCTTTGGCAAGTAAAGTACATCGCCAAACTTATAAAACGGGTTGGATTGTTTTTCAAAAAGTTCAGCCATCATATGTTGACGACTGCCATACAAACAATAGGTAACCTGGTGATGATGCTGCCATTCTGTTCTCAATCTTTTTTGGAATAGCTTTGATTCGTTGAAGCTTTCGCAATTCTGAAATTCATCAATGCAAATCACCAGGTTCAGTTTTTTAATTTTTGCAATTTTTTGCGGCAGGTTTAATACCTCTTTATAATTTTTCTCCAATTCTTTCCAGTCAAAACTGATCTCAAAATCCTGCATTGGATCAGTGCCTAAAGATATTTTTGGAGTAATGTGCTTTAAAAATTCTTTGGCCGTTTCAATCCATCCGGTAAGTTTATTGGAGGTAGCTTTAATTGTTTCAGCCGCCAGCACTTTGTAAAATTCCTCTTCATTTCGGATGCATAGCAGATCGAGCATAATAACTTTTGTATTGCGGCTCCTGATACCTGAGATTGCTTTTTTTACCAATGAAGATTTGCCCCATCGCCGTGGAGAGATAAGAATAGTATTAATATGATTTTGAAGATTATTGGTAAGCCGTTTAATATCCGCTGACCGGTTGGTAAAAGCTTCTTCAGTTACCGTTTTACCAAATGAGAAAGGGGCATCCATAGTTAAATATAGTCAATGTAGTTGAGCTTACCAATTGGTAAGTTACTAAATGGTAAGTTACTAATTGGTAAGTTACTAAATGATAAGTTATTCATGGGAAGCTACTCATTGGTAATCCATATTATTATGAGAATTACAGCCCTCAAAGAAATTATTTTTTCGAATTTTTATTTATCCCTGTGCTCTTTGCTAGTGTTAAGTTAAGCATGAATTGTACAATGGCGTGATTTCGATGAAGCAATCTCCATGATGCTGTCGGGGATTGCTTCGTT
>JBKJPO010000564.1:0-3299 GCA_046595095.1 Chitinophagaceae bacterium | reverse complement strand
GTTTTCCTGTGGCTCTTTATGGGGCACGCGTTCTTCTATTTCATTTCCCGCTCATGTTTGTGATAGGGAGGATCCTCAACCGCGATGATCTTATTAAGATTGGAAAGATAACCATCTGGATCGCCATCCCCATGACCATACTCATAGGCATGCAATTTTATAGCCCTCAAAGCGCATGGGTGAATAGAGGAGTTGGTGGTGATATAAAGGGTGCAGGCTTTGGTGAGACTCTGGGTTACTTTCGGCCACCTGGCACTTTCTCATTTACCAATGGAACGAGCCTGTTTTATAGTTTCTTCGCCTGTTTTTTATTATATTTTTGGATTCGGCCCAGCGGCATCAATAAAATACTGCTTGCTGCTGCAAGTGTATGTCTGATAGCGGCAATTCCATTATCGATAAGTCGAGGTCTATTTTTCCAGGTTGCTGTTACCATGATATTTGCGATGGTGGGAATTTTTAGAAACCCAAAATATCTTGGGCAGGTAATGATGACAAGTGTATTAGTAGTTCTGGGCTTGTTCCTGATAAGCGATACGAGTTTTTTCAAAACAGCTACGGACACATTTACAGATCGTTATGACACTGCAAATGAAGCTGAAGGTGGAGTGAAAGGGGTAATAGCCGATCGTTTCCTCGGGGGCATGATATCCGCCGTGATGACCTCCGGTTCCCATGAATTTTTTGGTCATGGTATAGGAAAGGGCACCAGTGTTGGTTCGATGTTGTTGTCGGGCCAGCGGACTTTTCTGCTCTCCGAAGGAGAATGGGGAAGAACTATCGAAGAGTTGGGAGCCCTCCTGGGGCTGAGTGTAATAATCGCAAGGGTAGGCCTTGGATTTGCAATTTTCAGGAAAGCCTACAAAAAATTGGCAACAGGAGATATTCTCGCATGGATGCTGGTTAGTTTTGGATTCCTTACTGTAGCCCAGGGACAATGGGCGCAGCCAACAGCTCTGGGGTTTAGTACACTAATAGGAGGCCTGATGCTGGCTGCCCTTCGTACTCCAGTTAAGAAGGTAATCGTAAATAAAAAAGCCTAGATGCTAATTGTTCTGATTGGAAATTATGAACCGGATAAGCAGGAAAGTATGGAGCGTTTTATACAAATGCTTGATAAGGGATTTCGAACTGAGGGATATAGAACTGAAATATGGAGACCGCTAATATTTTTCAGCAAACCATTCAGGTCAACTATAAGTGGTATTGGAAAATGGTTTGGATATCTTGATAAATGGATACTTTTTCCAATCGTGATCAGGTACAGGTTAAGAAAGAAACGTTTGCGAACTAATCTGCGTTTTCATGTATGCGATCATTCTAATTCTCCATATCTAAAACACTTACCTAAAGATATTACATCGATCACCTGCCATGATGTATTAGCGATCCGGGGTGCTTTCGGATATAATGATGCCTACTGCCCTGCTTCAACTATGGGGAAAATATTACAGAAGTGGATCCTAAGTAACCTGGCAAAAGCAAAATCCCTCGCAGCCGTTAGTCATCATACATTGATGCAATTAAAAGAACTTGCTGGAAATAATAGGGGGAACCATGCTGGCTGGCAGGTAATTCATAACGGCTTTAATGCAAACTTTCATGTAATCAAAAAGCACGAGCAAAATGAAATTCTTAAACGCGCGGGTATTGAAGAAGTAGAACCTTTTATTCTTCATGTTGGATCTTCTCTTCCTCGAAAAAACCGTGGGCTTCTTCTTGAAATGATTTCGATATTAGGTGATAGATGGAATGGAAATATTTATTTTGCAGGCGATCAGGCGGACAGAGAACTCACAGAACAAATAAAAAAACTTAGTCTAACCCATAGGGTTAGGTTTATCATAAAACCTGGGCATGAAACCCTGTTAGCGCTTTATAATGCCTGTGATGTCTTTATATTCCCATCTTTTTCCGAAGGGTTTGGATGGCCTCTGATAGAGGCTCAGGCATGTGGGGCACCGGTAATTGCAAGCAACGTTGAACCAATGCCAGAAGTAAGTGGGGGTGCGGCCATGCATGCGAGACCCGAAAGTGCAACTGAGTTTGCATCTGCATATTTAAAGCTGCACGATAGGGCGTTTCGCACCCAGCTGATTGAAGAAGGATTTCAAAATGCACGTAGGTATGATCAGGCAGATATGATAAAAAAATACCTGAAGCTTCATGGATTGACAAAACAGCCAGAATATGTTTCTTAAGATTCTCACATTTTTTCTACCATGGGGGCTAAGAAGAAGGGCTCTTAATAAATGGTTCAATTATGAGATACATCCTACAGCAAAAGTTGGCCTTGCATGGGTATTTCCGGGAAAGCTTGTAATGGGAGCGGATTGCAGGATCGATCATTTTACAATTGCGATTCATCTCGACCTCATTCACATGTCAAAACATTCTACAATCGGAAGAAGCAATTGGATAACGGGAATGAGTACACTGGATAAGTCGGGATTTTTCCGGCATCAATCAGATCGTCATGCAGAACTCATTATTGGTGAATCAACGAATATCACCAAGAACCATCATCTTGATTGTACGAACAGGATCACGATAGGCAGCTTTTCAACTATTGCAGGTTATAATTCCCAATTTCTTACTCATTCTATAGATGTAGTTGAAAATCGTCAGGATAGTTCCCCGATCAGTATCGGCGCTTATACTTTTGTAGGAACAAATGTAGTGATACTTCCTGGTTCATCTTTACCAGCATATTGTGTCTTGGGGGCCAAATCTTTACTTAATAAAACATTCAGTGATGAATGGAAATTATACGGTGGCGTTCCTGCAAAGCCCGTTGCTGATATTCCTGCAAATGCAAAATACTTCAAAAGGAAGGACGGCTTTGTACATTGATCGATATTTAACTTCATTATGAAATTACTTCACATTATCGCTGGTATGGATCCTGAAAAAGGGGGAGTGGGCCAAGCGGTGAGAACTATGGTTGCTGGTCTTATTGAGATCGATGTAGAAAATGAAGTAATCTGTCTCGATGCCCCTGCTGCAGGATTCCTTGCCAACATTAACTTTAAAATTCATGCCGCAGGTCCAGGAAAAGGGCCATGGTGCTATGCCCCTGGTTTATTACCATTATTAAATAATCAGCTTGAGAGATTTGATGCCGTGATACTTCACGGACTTTGGTTGTATAATAGCTATGCAATTCGGAAAGCTATGGAAAAATTAAAGCTGAAGGGACGCAACAATGGAAATGCATCACACCATGTCCCTAAATTATTCATCATGCCTCATGGCATGCTCGATCCCTATTTTCTTCCTTCGGCTTTTTGAAAATAGGG
>JBKJPO010000416.1:0-3202 GCA_046595095.1 Chitinophagaceae bacterium | reverse complement strand
GAGGAAAATATTCTTTCATCTACAAACTGGTTTGATCGCATAGCTAAATACCTCGATTATGAAAAAGGGGTAAAACCAGGTAAATACAAACTGGACGATGGAATGAGCGTTATCAATCTGGTGCGAATGCTTAGAGCCGGCCGGCAAACGCCTGTAAAACTTGTGATAGTTAAACTCAGGACAAAAGAAGACCTGGCAGCCAGAATCGGTAAAAATTTTGAAGCCGATTCACTTTCGATGATCACCTTCCTGAATAATCCTGATTCAGTTTCCCGGTACGGACTCGATACAAATACCGTTATGAGCATGATCATTCCAAACACTTATCTCTATACCTGGAACAGCTCACCATCTCAACTATTTAAACGATTGAATAATGAACGGGAAAAATTCTGGACTACCGAAAGAAAAAGATCTGCACAAGCGCTGGCTTTGAGTAAAGAAGAAGTGTACACTTTAGCAAGTATCGTTGAAGAAGAAACAAATAAGCAGGATGATAAGGGGAAAATTGCAAGTGTGTACCTCAACCGCGTGCGAATAGGAATGAAACTGGCAGCGGATCCTACAGTAAAATTTGCCATGCGCGATTTCACTTTGAAAAGAATTTACAATAAACACTTAACTTTCCCCTCACCCTACAATACATATCTGAATAAAGGTTTGCCCCCCGGCCCCATTTGCACGCCCTCGATCAAAACAATCGATGCAACACTTAATGCCCCACAAACAGAATTTATCTTTTTTGTGGCCAGGGATGATTTCTCAGGCTATTCGGATTTTTCTGTTACATACGAGCAACACCTGATATACGCAAATGAATATCGTGAAGCGCTGGATCGTGAGATGCGAAAACGTGACAGCCTTGGAAAATAAAAAAATAAGGATGACTAAAATATTCATTTTTGACTAAACTCGAACGCATAATCATTTCCTTCCGGCCCATTCATTATTTACTTCAACGGAGTAAAAAGTGGATCCTCCCTGGATTTGAAGGCGTGCCAATGTATGAAGTGCTCAAGTTTTTCGCAAAACAGGTAAAGACCCAGGGATTAACGGAACGTGCTTCTGCAATCAGCTACAATTTTGTGATGGCAATACCACCAACATGTATCTTTTTATTTACGTTGATCCCCAGACTTCCCTTCATTCCGCAAAGCCAAATACAGGCAGAGATCGTAAGGGTAATAAATGATATTGTTCCACAAAAAGTGCACAATGAAGGATTGAAAATATTCGTGGAATCTTTTTTTGCCGGTGATAAGATCGCATTGATATCATTTGGTTTTGTGTTGTCGCTTTTTTTTGCATCCAATGCGATGATGGGATTAATGCGATCCTTTAATAAAAATTATATTGGTTTCGAGAAGCGCGGTGGATTCAGGAAAAGGGTAATTGCTTTGAAATTAACAGGCCTTATTTTCCTCATGGTTCTCTCTTGCCTCATTCTCCTGATTAGCCAGGGAAGCGTACTCAGCTGGCTGGGTATAAAAGATAACTTCCTGCAAAACCTTATCGTGTATGGCAGGTGGCTAATCATTTTCGCACTTGTATTCGCCGCCATTGGTGCGATCTACCGTTATGCACCATCAACGCAAAAAAGATGGAACATTTTTACACCGGGGGGATTACTTGCAACTATTCTCAGCATCGTTTCGACTATTGGTTTCTCGGTATTTGTAAATAACTGGAGTAATTATAATGCACTTTACGATTCGATCGCGATCCTGATTGTGCTGATGATCCTGATTTATATTAATTCACTTGTGATCCTGATTGGTTTTGAAATAAACGTCAGTATCAAATCACTGAGTGTAATGGCAGAACAACGAAAAAAAGAAGAAGCTGTACAAAGTACCATTCATGCAATTACATGAATGGTTTCCCTATAACATACTAATGATGTAATTTGAATTCGTAAAAATTTTTAAAATGAAAAAAAGTATTTTTCTTACGGGACTTTTTCTCCTGGCCATCGCTGCCCTGGTAAGTTTCAAGATTGCAGGTACTGCATTACCTATTGGTTCCGAAATGCCGCTTAGCGATACCAAAGTAAAAGATATTACCGGGAAAGAAATCAAACTTAAAGACGCAAAAAGAGAGAATGGATTGTTGGTGATGTTCAGTTGCAATACCTGCCCATACGTGGTGGAAAACCAGGAACGTACTAAAGCAATCTGCGAATATGCATTGGCAAATAACATCGGAGTTATCTTGCTTAATCCAAATGAATTACTCAGGGAATCAGAAGATAGTTTTGAAGAGATGAAAATTTATGGTAAAAGCCAGGGGTACAAATGGTTTTATGCTGTGGATAAGGATAATCTTATAGCCGACGCTTTTGGAGCCAAGCGTACCCCGGAGTGTTTCCTGTTTACCAAAGATCTGAAACTAGCCTATCATGGTGGTATAGACGATAACCCGGGCGATGCTGCATCAGTGAGCCGTATTCACCTAAAAGAAGCTATAACTGAATTGGTGGCAGCGAAGGAAGTGAGTATTAAAGAAAGCCGCAGCGTTGGTTGTGCGATCAAAAGAAAATCTAAATAGGTCACATTTTACAAAAAAAATAAAGCCTTCAATTTTTTGAAGGCTTTATTTTTGGGACTAATAATTTTTTATTTCGAACTCATATCAGCTCTGAATTTGAGCATCTCCGACCAGCGGTGGTCCACACATTCTGCGACCATTTTCAAATATGAATCCCATGCTCCTGCACCGTTAGCTGTGTTATATCTGTCCTTGAAAGGTGTGCGGAAATCTTTTTCAAGTTCCTTCAAACCATTTTTTAGCCGCGAAACTATAATTACCTGTGGCGGACCCGATGCGAATGATTCATATACGGCAATACTTTCATTTCCGGCCGTCCATGCAGCTTTCGATTTTTTTAATTCTTCCTTATACTTATCGACCATTCCTGGCTTTAGGAAAACGTGGTTTATTATTATTCTGTCAGCATAATCTGTCATCTTCACTGTGCTTAGTTCTTCATTGAAAGTAGAATAAGAGGAGCCGCCTTTGTCAGACGTTAATGGCGCAATATTTTTATCCCAGTCTGCACTATGCTCCTTGCTAATATCGCCTCTCCCATCAAGCGTTGTCCAGTTATTGGGACCTTCAGTAACATGGTAGCCGCCAAAATCCGGCCCGGATTCAATTTCAAAAACCCGCCATTTCCAGTTACCTGTATGATATAGTTGCGCAT
>JBKJPO010000366.1:0-4412 GCA_046595095.1 Chitinophagaceae bacterium | reverse complement strand
CAGGAAAATTATTGGTTAACGATAGTGTTTCATAAGCCTCTTGCCAGTTTCCACGGTACACTGCATCGTTGAATTCAGGAATGATATTTCCAAGTGGGCATCCATGATGACAAAAAGGAACACCACAATCCATGCAACGTGCAGACTGTTGATTCAACTGTTGACTTGAATAGCGTTCAATAAATTCCCTGTAATCTTTTACGCGTTCTTCTACACTACGCTTCTGCGGTAATTCTCTGTCATACTCCATGAAGCCTGTTGGTTTACCCATTTGATTATTTTATATGCTTAGAAATCCCGGGCTGTCTTTATTTGCAATGTTTTTTCACGCATTACACGTTTATAATCTTTTGGAAAAATTTTAATAAAATTTGTCGACTGGTTTTCAAAATCCTGGAGGATGAATAAGGCAACTGTGCTGGATGTATATTGATAATGCTCGTTAACCATCTGTCTCAAATAGTCCAGGTCATTACTATCTAAAGGGTCGAGATCCACCATTTCCATATTGCATAACGAGGCAAAATTTCCCAAAACATCATAAACATATGCTAAGCCACCGCTCATGCCTGCTGCGAAGTTTCTTCCTGTCGCTCCAAGAATTATTATGGAACCCGCTGTCATGTATTCGCAACCATGGTCGCCAATTCCTTCTACAACGGCTTGGACACCAGAATTACGCACCGCGAATCTTTCCCCTGCTTTTCCACGGATAAATGCCTTGCCTGATGTTGCCCCATAAAAAGCAACGTTACCGATAATGATATTTTCTTCTGCAATAAATCCTGCTTCAGCTGATGGGTAAACGATCAGTTTTGCACCGGACAATCCCTTCCCAAAATAATCATTGGCATCACCTTCGAGTTCAAGCTTCACACCTTTTGTATTGAATGCGCCAAAACTCTGACCAGCCGTGCCTTTCAGCTTAAAGTGAATTGTATCCTCCGGCAAACCTCCTGATCCGAATCTTTTAGAAATTTCGTGAGATAACAAAGTACCGATAGTCCTGTCCATATTATTGCAATCAAATTCCGCGTATATTGTTTTACCGGTTTCCAGGGCTGGTTGTGCAAGTACAATTAATTTCCTGTCAAAAATATTTTCAATGTCATGGTCCTGGTTCCCCTGTTTAAATAAACCTGTTGTTGGATCGTGAGGCTCATTATAAAGTATTGGTCTTAAGTCAAGGCTATTGTATTTCCAGTGTTTAATATTCCTTCGCTGTTCCAGGTTTTCTACTTTGCCAACCATCTCGTTCACTGTCTTATAACCCAGGAATGCCATGATCTCTCTTAATTCCTCTGTAATGAATTTGAAAAAATTTACAACGTGATCAGGATCACCCGTAAAGCGTTTACGCAGCTCCGTATCCTGTGTTGCAACACCTACCGGGCAGGTATTCAGGTGACATTTCCGCATCATGATGCATCCTTCAACGATTAGTGCTGCTGTCGCTATTCCCCATTCTTCAGCACCTAACAATGTAGCCACGGCAATATCTCTACCGGTTTTTAATTGTCCATCAGTTTGCACCGTAACCCTGTCACGTAATTTATTTTTTACAAGTGTTTGGTGAGTTTCTGCAAGCCCCAGTTCCCACGGCAATCCAGCATGCCTTATCGAACTGTTTGGCGAAGCGCCCGTGCCACCATCATGCCCTGCAATGAGTACTACGTCTGCCTTGGCTTTTGTAACACCAGCAGCGATAGTGCCAACTCCTGCTTTTGAAACAAGCTTTACACTGATCCTTGCAGATGGATTGGCATTTTTAAGATCGTAGATCAGCTGTGCGAGATCTTCGATTGAATAAATATCGTGGTGGGGTGGGGGTGAGATGAGACCTACACCAGGAGTAGCGTGTCTTACCCTGCCGATCCAGTCATCCACTTTATGCCCTGGCAACTGCCCGCCCTCACCAGGCTTTGCACCCTGTGCCATTTTTATTTGCAACTCATCGGCCATGGTAAGGTAATAGCTAGTTACCCCAAACCGTGCCGAAGCCACCTGCTTGATTGCAGAGCGCATTGAATCTCCATTGGGTAATGGTTGATTACGCGATTCATCTTCACCTCCTTCGCCTGTATTGCTCTTGCCTCCTAACCGGTTCATTGCTATGGCTAAAGTTGCATGTGCTTCATGTGATATTGAGCCAAAACTCATAGCACCTGTTGCAAATCGTTTGTAGATAAGCTCTGGCGGTTCTACTTCATCAATAGTAATGGATGGCCTCGATTGTTTGAACTGAAACAGGCTTCTTATGGTGCAGGCTTTTTCTCCCTGCTCATTTACCAGTTTTGAATATTTTTTAAAAGAATTGTAATCATTCATTTTGGTTGCATGTTGCAACAAGTGAATGGTTTGGGGGTTGAATAAATGGAATTCACCTTTTCGCTTCCATGAATAAATACCGCCAACGGGTAAACGCTTTACCGGGACTTTCTTTTTACTGAATACAAGTTTGTGTTTGGCCAAAACTTCTGTTGCTAAATTATCAAGGCTCATACCTTCAATGCGTGAAGTGGCCCCGGTGAAATAGCGGTCCACAACAGCTTTATTTATCCCAATGATTTCAAAAATCTGTGCACCCTGGTACGACTGTAAAGTGGAGATGCCCATTTTTGAAAACACTTTCAGCAAGCCGTCATTCACGGCTTTGACATAATTTTTTTTCAGTTGAGGAGTCTCAATCCCCGTTTGAATTCTACCCGAAAGCTTCATGTCACGTATTGAAGAAAACGCGAGGTATGGATTAATCGCTGTTGCACCAAACCCGATAAGACATGCGAAATGGTGAACTTCCCACACATCACCGGCTTCAATTACAAGTCCCACCTGTCCTCGTTTTCCTTGTCTTATCAAATGATGATGCACTGCTGCCGTTGCCAGGAGTGAAGGGAAGGGCGCATGTTCCGAATCAATTGCCCGGTCAGAAAGTATCAGTACTTCAAAGCCTTCTTCTACAGCATCCATCGCATAACGACAAAGTCGTTCAAGACCACGTTCCATAGACCCTGCTTTTCCATCTGCCATAAAATAGCATTGCAGTGTTTTGGCCTGGAAGATACCGGTATCGATGCTTCTTATTGTCTCCAGTTCATGATTGGTAAGTATTGGCTGCTTCAATGCAACACTATGACAGGCCAGCGGATCTTCTACCAATAAATTTCCGTTGTTGCCTACAAAAGTTGAAAGCGACATAACCAGTTTCTCACGAATTGGATCAATAGGTGGATTTGTAACCTGGGCGAATAATTGTTTAAAATAATTAGCAAGATGCTGTGGCTGATCACTCAGCACTGCAAGAGGCGTATCTGTTCCCATCGAACCCAGGGACTCTTTTCCATCGATGGCCATGGGAGCAATAATTTCATGAAGGTCTTCGGTTGTATATCCAAATGCCTGCTGATATTTGAAGACCTGCTCGTGTTCAAGGTGTGTGAACATTACGCGGGGTTCAGGCAATTCTTCAAGCCTGATCTTATATTTATTAAGCCATGTGCTATAGGGTTTTTGAGAACAGATATCCTGTTTAAGCTCTTCATCGCTGATGATCCTTCCTTTTTCCAGATCGACTATAAACATTTTGCCCGGTTGCAGCCTTCCTTTTTCTTTTATCATCTGTGGGGGAATGGAAAGTACACCGGTTTCTGATGCCATGATAACGCGGTCATCAGTAGTTACACAGTAACGGGATGGACGCAGGCCGTTTCGGTCCAATGTTGCACCAATGATTTTGCCATCAGTGAAAGTTATCGAGGCAGGGCCATCCCATGGCTCCATGAAAGCTGAATGAAATTCATAAAAAGATTTTTTTACAGCGTCCATTTGTTCATTCCCATCCCATGCTTCAGGGATCAGCATCATCATCACATGAGGGAGTGATCTTCCACAAAGCGTAAGCAACTCGATCATATTATCCAGGCAGGCAGAATCAGATTGGTTAGCAGTTACAATGGGTAAGAGCATTTCCATTTCTTCTCTTGAGAAATAGGGAGAGGTAAAACCTTTCTCACTCGTCTTTAACCAGTTTAGATTTCCCTGGAGCGTGTTTATTTCACCGTTATGCGCGATATACCTGAAAGGTTGCGCAAGTTTCCATGATGGAAAAGTGTTGGTTGCAAAACGGGAATGCACAAGACCGAATGCAGATACAACGCGTTTGTCGCTAAGGTCAATGAAATAAGTTCTAACCTGACGGCTTGTTAGCTGGCCTTTATAAATAATTGTTCTTGAGGACAGGGAACTGGTATAAAAACCAACTTCATTTTTTCGAACCGTATTGTTGATTGTATGGCTTGCATGATTGCGAAGGAGAAATAGTTTTCTTTCAAATACTTCATTATCTGAAACATGTTCCGGGCAAGTAATAAATACCTGTTCAATCACCGGTTCTACAGATAATGCTATGGAAC
>JBKJPO010000252.1:0-3611 GCA_046595095.1 Chitinophagaceae bacterium | reverse complement strand
TAGGTGTTGTTGAATTCCCAGTTATTATAAGCACGTAATGAATCAAAAGCTTTGTCTTTCAGGAATTGCGCCGGCTTTGCAAATCCCATCTGCAGCGCTACTTCCATATAGTGGAGTGCTATCGAATCATTTACATATATTCCATTGTTAGTGGCTTTGTCGCTGCGCATCATGCTATACAATGCAGCCATTTTATACATAACATTTGCCAACGGAGAATATCCCATGAGCTGGGCTATCCTTAATGCTTTCGCTGATTCATCATATTTTTTATCTTCAAGCAGTGCACTGCCAAGTTCGAAATAAGTTTTTTCTGAGGGATACAACAATGCGGCCTCTCTAAAAGATGCGACACTTGAGCCAACCTGCTTTTTATTTTTGATAAGGTCTATGGCTTCAAGGAATTTTTTCTTTCCTGCTTCACGGTCCTCATCCTTTACAATTAAAAGATAACTTTTGATTGAGTCCTCATTATAAAGCGAAGCTGACGTCAATTTACTACCAACAGTATTTTGATTGGTTTTTTGATTTACTAGTGTTTCTTCATTTTTCTGATTACAAGCTGCCAGGATAATTACAGTAAAAATGAATGTGGCGAAATATTTTTTCATTTTGAAAAGTATAAGTGTGAAAGTTAGAGATATTATATCGCAGTTCAAATATGAGGCAGAGAATTAACAACTCGATAAAGTTATTTTTGAACCTCAAAGCCTTTACGGCATTTAAGAGACAGAAAGGAACTTAACTTTGTGCATCTTAGTGGTTTAGCGTCTTTGAGCTTCACTATTTTGCAGAAATATTTAAATCATTCAGATGGAAACTGATTTTCTTGTAATCGGGTCTGGTATTGCAGGGCTAACGTATGCCCTAAAAGTAGCGAAGGAGTTTCCCGGTAAATCTATTACCATACTCACTAAAACGACAAGTGACGAAACAAATACCAAGTATGCCCAGGGGGGTGTGGCAGGAGTTATGGATTTGGATAATGACAGTTTTGAGAAGCATATTGAAGATACCATTGTGGCGGGTGACGGATTATGCAATCCCAAAATTGTGGAGATCGTTGTGCGCGAAGGCGTTGACAGGATAAGGGAGCTTATTGATCTTGGTGCTCAATTCGATAAAGATAATACAGGTGAATTTGACCTCGGGAGAGAAGGAGGACATAGCGAATATCGCATCCTTCACCATAAAGATGTTACAGGCAGAGAAATGGAAAGAACATTGCTGGCCGCTATCAAACAATGTCCTAATATAACTATGGTTAACCATTGTTTTGTTATCGATCTTATCACTCAACATCATCTTGGATTTCTCGTAACAAAAGCGACTCCTGATATTGAATGTTATGGAGTTTACGTCATTAATATCGGTACAAATAAAATTGAGAAGATTCTTGCCAGGATCACACTTCTCGCTTCAGGAGGTAACGGCCAGGCGTACCGTACAACTACCAATCCGGCCATCGCAACAGGCGATGGTATTGCGATGATGTATCGTGCCAAGGGGCGCATAGAGAATATGGAATTCATCCAGTTTCATCCTACAGCACTTTACGAAGCTGGCCTATCCGGCCAATCTTTCCTGATTACCGAAGCAGTTCGTGGCGAAGGTGCGATTCTCCTCAATAAAAAAGCTGAGGCGTTTATGTAAAAGTATGATGAACGAAAAGATCTTGCACCAAGGGATATAGTGGCCAGGGCGATTGATAACGAGATGAAGGTAAATGGAACAGAGCATGTGTACCTGGATTGCCGGCACATCAACAGGGAAAAATTTTTGCACCATTTCCCTAATATCTATGAGAAATGTCTTTCAATAGGTGTCGATGTGTTTACCCAGTTGATACCTGTTTCTCCAGCCGCCCATTATAGTTGCGGCGGGATTAAGACAGATGAATGGGGCAGGGCATCCATTTCAAACTTATACGCATGCGGAGAATGTGCAAGCACCGGGCTACATGGTGCGAACAGGCTTGCAAGCAATTCACTCCTGGAAGCTATGGTTTTTGCCCATCGATGTTACCTCGACTCAAGAATACGCATAAATGAAATTGCCGGCCATGCTAATATTCCAGATTGGAATGCCGAAGGTACTGCTGCCCCAAAAGAGATGATCCTTATCACACAAAGCCTGAAAGAGTTGCAATTGCTGATGAGTGATTATGTTGGTATCGTCCGTACAAATGTTCGACTCGGTCGGGCGATGAAACGTCTTGATCTGTTACATGAAGAAATTGAGAGTCTTTACGAGGGAACTGAGATCTCACCGCAGATCTGTGAAGTGAGAAATCTTATCACAGTAGGCTACCTTATTGTAAAAGGAGCCCAGCTGCGGCACGAAAGCAGGGGATTGCATTTTAATACAGATTACCCGAACAAGAGCCCCATGGTGCAGAACATTGTACTGTAAACCTGGGTCATTGCCATTTTAAAAACAATCCGGGAGTTCAGGTTGAACATCATCCATGAACTTTAACTTCTATCTTATCTTTGAGCAATGTATCACCTCATTTATGGCTTTCTTTATCTTTTTTCTCTTCTCCCATTCAAAATATTATACCTGCTCAGTGATATTCTTTACGGCATTTTATACTACTTGATCGGCTACCGAAAAAAAGTGGTTATGGCAAACCTTACTATTGCATTTCCTGCAAAAACGGAAAAAGAAAGAACAAGGATCGCAAAAGATTTCTATCACAACCTGCTTGATAGTTTTGTTGAAACCATCAAGCAATTATCTATCTCAGAAAGATCATTTGATAAGCGTTGCACCGGAAATTTCGATGAATCAAATAAACTGGCACAATCCGGAAAAATAATTCAATTTCATTCTGGTCACCAGTTCAATTGGGAATACGGAAGCTGGCTCTTTGCTAAAAAACTGGTGTTGCCATGGGTAGTAGTTTATATGCCTATCGAAAACAAGGCGGTTGATAAAATTTTTTACAATCTTCGAACAAGATTTGGGACAGTATTGGTTAGTGCAAAAAATTATCGGAAAGATATGTTGGCTGTATCAAGGGTGCCACACGCAATTGCCTTGGTTGCCGACCAAAAGCCCGGTGACCCATCTGCAGCACATTGGTTAAATTTTTTTAATAAACCGGCGCCTTTTATTTCAGGGCCTGATAAAGGAGCTGTAAAGAAAAATACGGGTGTCGCTTTTGTAAATTTTACAAAGAAAAAACGTGGTTATTACAACTTTGAAATAAAAATAATTTCGGAAGGTGCGGCTGAATTTAAGATTCACGATCTTACACGGATGTACAGGGATTTCCTGGAAGAATCTATTTCCAAACAACCTGCAAATTATCTATGGAGTCATAAGCGATGGAAATACGATTACCTTCCGGAGTATGACAGGTTGTGGATTGATGATAAGCCACCGGGCAACCTGCTTTGAAGGTTTAACAGGTTCAAGAATTGTAAGGGGTTCAATAGGTTCAAGAAGTTCAAGAAGTTTAAGAAGTTTAAGAAGTTTTACAAGCCCGCAGTTTTTCTACCGGCTTAAACCTCTTAAACCTCTTAAACCTCTTAAACCTCTTGAACCTCTTGAACTTTGTGTTAGTTAAGCACACTAAGGTCCTTATCAACCGGGATGGTTTCCTG
>JBKJPO010000245.1:0-4141 GCA_046595095.1 Chitinophagaceae bacterium | reverse complement strand
AAAAAGCACTAATCACAGGAATCACCGGACAGGATGGAGCCTATCTTTCTGAACTTTTATTGAGCAAAGGATATGAAGTACATGGCGTTAAAAGGAGAAGTTCCCTTTTTAACACTCAGCGGATCGACCATATCTATGAGGATCCGCACATGCCCCACCAGAAATTCAAATTGCATTATGGTGATCTTACAGATTCAACTAATATAATCCGGATAATCCAGGAGGTACAACCCGATGAAATTTATAACCTTGGTGCTATGAGCCATGTGCAGGTTAGTTTTGAAACTCCCGAGTATACGGCCAATGCTGATGGTATTGGAAGTTTGCGTGTACTCGAAGCCGTGCGCTTATTGAACCTTACAAAAAAAACGAGGATATACCAGGCTTCCACATCAGAGTTATATGGTTTGGTACAGGAAATACCTCAATCAGAAAAAACACCTTTCTATCCGCGCTCTCCTTATGCAGTCGCGAAATTATATGCTTATTGGATCATTGTAAATTACAGGGAAGCATATGATATGTATGCTTGCAACGGTATTCTTTTTAACCATGAGAGTCCTTTGAGGGGTGAGACTTTTGTTACCAGGAAAATCACCCGTGGTGTAGCAAAGATTGCACTGGGAATGCAGGATAAACTATACCTCGGAAATCTTGATGCCAAACGCGATTGGGGCCATGCAAAAGATTACGTGGAGGCCATGTGGCTAATGTTGCAACAGGATAAACCGGAGGATTATGTGATAGCAACGGGTATCACCACACCCGTACGGGAGTTTGTGCAAAAAGCTTTTGCTGAAGCTGGTATTGAATTGAAATTTTCCGGATCCGGTATCAAAGAAGTTGGCATAATCAAAAGCTGCTCGCATCCTGACTACCAGTTAAAGGAAGGAACCGTAGTGGTAGCAATTGATGAGCGTTATTTTCGGCCAACGGAAGTTGATCTGTTGATCGGTGATGCAAGCAAAGCCAAAAAACAACTGGGTTGGGTACCTGCTACTTCACTGGATGAACTGGTGAGGGAAATGGTTATTTCTGATCTTGATATTTTCAAAAAAGAACAACATCTTATCAAAGGTGGATTTGTTATAAACAGTTCAATCGAACATTAAGCAGGATGAATAAAACGGATAAAATATATGTTGCCGGCCATAGAGGTATGGTGGGTAGTGCAATTTTAAGGAAACTGGAAGTTGAGGGCTATATTAACGTGGTTGTAAGAACTTCTTCAGAACTAGACCTTCGCAACCAGCAGAATGTTGTAGATTTTTTTTCATCAGAGAAACCTGATCATGTTTTCCTGGCTGCAGCAAAAGTCGGTGGTATCGTTGCAAATAGTACGTACAAAGCGGATTATATCTATGAGAATCTCATGATTGAAGCGAATGTTATTCATTCATCATACAAGTTTGGTGTAAAAAAATTATTATTTCTCGGCTCATCATGTATCTATCCAAAACTTGCACCCCAACCTCTTAAGGAAGAATATCTTTTAACCGGCTTGCTCGAACCCACTAACGAACCATATGCGATTGCAAAAATTACCGGAATCAAGCTCTGTGAATATTACAGGGAGCAGTATGGTTGCAATTTTATTTCTGCAATGCCCACAAATCTTTATGGGTCCAATGATAATTATGACCTGAATAATTCCCACGTGTTACCGGCGTTCATCAGGAAGTTTCATGAAGCTAAAATAAATAAGTCCCCCCAAGTGGATTTATGGGGAACAGGTTCTCCCCGGAGAGAATTTCTTTATGTGGATGACCTGGCAGATGCGTGTTACCACCTGATGTTGAACTACAATGATAAGCAGTTTGTAAATATCGGGACCGGTGAAGATCTTACCATTAAAGAACTGGCAGAAATAGTAAAAGAGATAACGGGATTTGAAGGAAGTATTAATTGGGATTCTTCAAAGCCGGATGGTACTCCCAGGAAACTGATGGATGTTTCCAAAGCCCAGGGATTGGGATGGCAATATAAAATTAAGCTGCACGAAGGCATCCAAATGGCTTATGCTGATTTTAAGGCTAACCATTACAGTTAGGTTATAATACTTTTTCTATACTTACCCATAATTCATCAGCAGCTTTTTTCCATGAGAACTGCTGTCTCCTTTCCCTTCCTCTTTCAATCAATTCAATCCTAAGTGCAGGTGATTCATAAATCTTCAACATTGCTTCTTTTATCTCCTCTACATTGTATGGATCTACCAGCAAAGCAGCATCCCCCACTACCTCGGGCATTGACGTAACGTTAGAAGCGATTACCGGAACATCACATTGCATGGCCTCGATCGGAGGCAGGCCAAAGCCTTCGAAATAAGGGACGAAACAAAGCGCTAACGATGAAGCATAGATGTTATTCAATTGATGGTCCTCAAGCCTTCCGGTAAAGATCACATCTTCTTTTGACGTCATTGAGTTTTTATAATCATGCATTTCCTGTGTACGATACATTTCCTTCCCAGCCACAAGTAGTTTTGTTTCCGAGCCAGTTTCATCTTTGAATTTCTGGAAGGCTTCAAGCAGGCGAATTATATTTTTTCGTGGATGGAGTGTACCTACAAATAAAAAATAAGGGCGTCCGCAACTGTACCTGGTTCGTGTAGCTTGTATTACCTCCTCATTTACAGGATGAAAGAAATCGTTTATTCCAAGATGGATCACATCGATCTTTGCAGGATCAGCTTGAAAATGTTTAATAATATCCTCTTTGCTGAAATGTGAAACGGTTGCAATTCGATCTGCACGACGCGCATATTTTGGAAAAAAATAATTATAGTATTTCCGGTTGAACCATTTTAGGTCTTTGGGAATGTGCAGGAAATTTATATCATGAATGATCCCATACTGCCTGCCTTGCCAGCCCAGGCAAAGAATACCGTCTGGAGAAAGGAACAGGTCAGGTTTTACTTTCTGAAGATATTTTTTCACGCTGTATTCAAACCATATCACGTTGAGTATCGCGTGCTTTGCAGGTGGAAATAAATTAACTCCTTTAATATTTGGCGAAAAAATAAAATCCTGATCCACGCCCGAATCAAATAAAAAATGAAACTCAACTTCAGGGTGCCCTCTCGTGATATGGAGCAAAGTGTTGTAAGTTACCCAACCGATACCATCCAAATGATTCTTGCGCAGGAGCCTTGTATTTACAACGATCTTCTTCAATATTAACTGGTCAGTTTTTTAAATAACTGGAATGAGGTTCGCGTTAACGGGTTATCATCAATTTGTTTTGCAATCCGAATCCGGAAAATATTCATAGGTTCGAAATCCTGTCCGGGTATGAATACCTGCGCTAGCTGTTTGCATTTATCAATGAAATCTTTCACTTTTATCTTGCGATCTTTTATCGGAGTTTTAAGGAGGCGATGGCTAAGGCTTTCACAATAATCAAGTAAGAATTTCCGGCCATAGTGATCAATTACTTCTTTTATTTTGATGTGCTCATTTGATTTCTGATGTAAAAACATAACATATTTTTCAAACGCCTCCTGGTAAGCTTCGGCAGCAGTTAACCGGGATACGCTATTATGAACCCTGTAAGAAAAAGAATCCTCCAGAGCAGTCGCCTTGTAGCTTTTCAAACTGAGCTCAATCCATAAGTGATAATCAGCAAAGATCAGGTTTGGGTAATCGGGTATACCTCCCAGTTCATCATAATCTTTTGAGCGCATCATATAACCCGTTCCCATACTATTCATAGTCTTCATAAAATGCGCTGCAATAAACTCATGCGCATACTGTATTTCATCCATTGGGAGGCAGGAATCCAAAGTCTTCCCCGAAGAATCAATGAAATGGAAATGTGACTGGTATAAAGAAGCCGCCGGATGCTTTTTTACCAGGTCATCCATCGTTTGCAAATAACCCGGATGAAGGATATCATCATGGCCGATTAGAGTCATGAATTCATTCTTATCAATAGTGGCTATTCGTGCCCAGTTCTCAACCATAGTCAATGGCAGACCGGCTTTGTAAATGACAACACGGCTATCACCAAGTTGTTCTATCCATGAAACTGTATCATCAGTACTACAATTATCAAGAACAATCAGATTAAAATTATTAAGCGTTTGCGACAGGATGCTGCTCACACATTCTTTCACATACGCTCCCCCGTTACGTACCGG
>JBKJPO010000101.1:0-3906 GCA_046595095.1 Chitinophagaceae bacterium | reverse complement strand
CATCCAAACTAACCGCAGAACCCATTATTGTATCAAGCTGTGCGGAGGCCCTCAGACAGAATATAATCGACAAAATTATTGAAATTAGATTTTTACTCATGGGCCTGGACATCGGGACATAATAAAAAGAATATTTTCAATGTTAGTGCTACTCACTCTATTTTCCTTGTGGTAAGAATCAGGTTACACCTTCGGTGCATTGGCATGCGTTGATTCAAAATTATGTTCAAACCTTTACAAGTCTCAATGTGCTAACCTCAAGCTTCAATTTCGGCTATCCTGTTTCCCACTACTAACGGCACAGAAAAATATTCTATCTTCCATATATGAAGATTGCAAAGCTGAATCTATTTGATTTTACGATGATCGTGGTAAGCCTGGTGATCGGGATGGGTATTTTCAGGACACCAATCAATGTTGCCAATAATGCTTACTCGCCATGGATGTTTTTCAGCGTGTGGTTGCTTGGTGGACTGGTAGCACTTTGTGGTGCGCTTACCTATGCCGAAATCGGCAGCCGCTTACCTGTAACTGGTGGCTATTATAAGATTTTTTCTTATGCTTATCATCCTTCGATAGCTTTTGCAATCAATTGCGTGATACTCGTGTCTAACGCAGCTTCACTTGCAGGAGTGGCAATAATCGGGGGCGAATATATCACTGGTATTCTTATCCCCGCGTCTAAAGATCCACAGTGGATTAAGGATGTTGCCAATGCCGCATCAGTACAAACATTACAGATCATCATTGCCATTTCCTGCATAATAATTTTCTATGGGATAAACCTTCTTGGGCTTAAAATGAGTGCCCGGACCCAGAATGTATTAATGGTAATCAAAATCGCATTGGTGGTATTATTGATCACGCCATTATTCTTCAGCGATTATGCTCCATCGTTACCTGCAACTGGTACAGCAACCAACCCCGTATTCCTGGAATACCTGAAGGCCTTTGGCATTGGTCTCGTAGGGGTAAGTTTTACTTATGGCGGTTACCAGCAGACAATAAATTTTGGCGCGGAGGTTAACGATGCAAAACGCACAATACCCCGTGGAATATTTTTTGGCATATTTATCATTATTCTTCTTTACTTATCCATCAACTATGCCTACATCAAGGTTATCGGCTTCGAACAGTTAAAAACAAGTAAGAATATTGCAGCAATCATGGCAGGAAAGGTATTTGGAGAATATGGAGAACGCATCGCCTCGGTTGTATTGTTCTTAAGTGTAATGGCTTATGTAAATATTTTGCTAATGAGCAATCCCCGTGTAATGGCTGCAATGAGTGAGGACAAAATACTGCCAGCAAATTTCAGAAAAAGACATTTCAGGACTAACGTTCTCACAACATCATTAAGCGTTTTTGCTGCGCTTTGTGTACTGATTGTTTTTTGGGCAAAAGAATTTGATACAATCCTGAGTTTCTCCATTTTCCTTGATTGTTTTGGGATGATTCTTTCCGCTGGAAGTATTTTTATTTTAAGAAAAAAAACAGCAGAACTTAATGGAACAGGTATCTATATTATGAAATGGTATCCCCTGATACCTTTGTTTTTTATCCTCGTCTATTCATTTGTGGCTGTGATATTATTTATAACACAAAGAGACCTTGCATTAATTGGACTTGGGGTGATGGCCGCTTTCCTGGGATTATATTTTTTGGTTGAATATTTTCAAAAAAATAAAACAAATGGAAAACGAGAATCCACAACAAATTAAATACCCAAAGGATATCTCCTATATAATTAATGAACTTGGGGAAGACAGGGCTTTATATTTTAATGCAATCGCACCCCCGATAATGCAGACAAGCAATTTTGCCTTTAGCAAAGTTGATGATATGCGAAAAGCATTTGAAGATGAATACTCCACATACCTGTATAGCAGGGGGCTTAATCCTACAGTTGAAATTCTAAGGAAAAAATTAGCCGCACTTGATGGTGCAGAAGATGCGCTGGTGTTCAACTCCGGCGCTGCAGCGATCTTCGCATCCGTATTGGCCAATGTAAAGTCTGGTGATCATATCGTATCGGTGAGGAATCCTTATACCTGGGCGCAAAAAATGTTTGATGAGATCCTTCCCCGTTTTGGTGTAACCACCACTTATATTGATGGTAGGTATATTGAAGAATTTGAGCGTGCAATTTTACCACACACCACGCTCATTTACCTGGAAAGTCCGAATAGCTGGGATTACGCCATCCAGGATCTTGAAGCAGTTTCAGAATTGGCACGGGCAGAAAATATAGTCACTATTTGCGATAACAGTTACTGCTCACCGTTGTACCAACAACCAATCAGTTTAGGTATTGACCTGGTGTTGCAAAGCGCAACAAAATATCTCAGCGGCCATAGCGATACGCTTGCCGGGGTTCTTTCTGGAAGCTGCGAAATGATCCATAAAATATTTTGCAGCGAGTACATGAACATTGGGAGCGGCATTCAACCTTTTAATGCCTGGCTTTTAATCAGGGGGCTGAGAACATTACCTGTGCGGCTTGAGCGCATCAGCCGCACAACCAGCACTGTCATTGAATATTTAAGAACCCAGGCATCGGTTGATAAAATCATCTTTCCACTGGATAATGATTTCCCACAACTTGAACTTGCACGCAAACAAATGTCAGGAGCATGTGGCTTGTTGACTTTCACTCTTGAGGCAGATTCAGCAATTGAAATTGAACATTTCTGTGAAAAACTACAGCACATTTTGATGGGAGTAAGTTGGGGAGGTCACGAATCGCTTATTATTCCCAGGTGCTCAACAATAAGCCGGGAGGAATTCAAATCGACAAATGAAGAACACAGGATGCTGCGTCTATATGTAGGGCTCGAGGATGCAGATTACATTATTGCCGACCTGGCCAGGGCTTTTGAGAAAATAAATAATCAGTGATTCTCCTAATATTTTCCCTGGTGATCAATCTTTAATTTTCAAGCGGAGTTTCCCCATATTTAAGAGCTACTCACCATACACGGTTAATTTCGGCTATTTTTGACCCCATGAAACATTTTTTTAGCCTGGTAGCATTTATTGTAATTACCATTTCAGTTGATGCCCAGGAAAAATGGTCCCTTCTACAATGCGTTGAGCATGCCATGAAAAATAATGTATCGATAAAGAAGAGTGAGGTAGAAGAGAAACTTGCTGAACTTCAGTTGAAGCAAAACAACTTCTCCAAATATCCCAACGCGAATTTTAGCAACAATACTGGTTACAGGTTGGGCCGATCAGAAAACCCTACCACAGGGATTTTCGAGGATAATAATTTTTTACAATCGGGTGCAAATCTGCAGACAAGCGTTGATATCTTCAACTGGTACAGTAAAAAAAATACAATTGCAGCAAGCAAATTCGATGTTGCAGCAGCAAAAGCAAGCACCGATAAATTAAAAAATGATATTGCGCTTACAGTCGCAAATGCCTATCTCCAGGTTTTGCTGGCCAGGGAACAGGAAAAAATCGCAAGGCTCCAGTTACAGCAATCCCAGGCACAGTTACAAAATGTTCGTAAGCTTGTAAACGCGGGCAATCTTCCTGAATTAAATGCAGCAAATCTTGAAACCATTGTAGCACTCGATAGCTCGAGTGTAATCTCTGCTGGAGGAAATACTTCTTTAAACCTGCTGGGGTTAAAAGCATATATGAATCTTGACGCAGCTCAACATTTCGATATTGAAACTCCTCCTGCTGAAAAAATACCTGTAGAAAGCATCGCCGATCTTCAACCTGAGATTGTATATGCGCTCGCGATGAAGAACCTTCCCCAACAAAGAGTAAATGATTTCCGTTTGCAATCTGCAACTAAAACATCAGCGGCTGCACGTGGTGCATTGTACCCAACTATTTCACTTTATGGGGGACTTGGGACGAATTACATTTATTTTCGCAGGCCTATTTACG
>JBKJPO010000095.1:0-3020 GCA_046595095.1 Chitinophagaceae bacterium | reverse complement strand
AATTGCAAAATCCTGAGTTAATTTAAATCGCAAATAGAAAAACAAAAAAAAATCCTTCCCGATTTCTATTATTTCTTTTTATAATAATCGCGTTGATTGCCCAAAGGGTAAAGCCAGTTTAGAATAGGAATAGTAGGGCTTACGCATACACATGTATTTGATTCAATCCTACTATTAGTTTTATCATACTATAACATCATTAATATCATCACAGCACTCATGCCAATCATTAATGCATCTTCAATAATAGTGATCGTACTCATCGGCAAATTAAAAACATCACCCAGACAGGCACATTTTATTTTGCGCTTATTTAAAACGCTTTGCAATACACCTATGATGCTCACCGTCATTACCATAAAAGTAATTGAATTTGTAAGCATTGGCTCATAACCGGAAAGAAAAGCGAGGCCTAATGCCAACTCGATAAAAGGATAAACATAACCCCAGCTTTTCAATTTCTTCGCGACAATATCATACATGCTATAGCTTTCGGCAAAGCCTTCCAGGTTAAGTAGTTTGAAAAAAGAAAAAACAAGAAAGAAGCCTGCCATGAAATGATTCATCCACCGGGACACAAAAAATTGTCCATGCATTAATTCAACTAATAATGTAATTACGCTGATATAACCAAATATCAACAGGATGGGTTTGTATGTTGCTATCCACGATTTAGTTTCTTCTTCAGCAAAAACAGGACTGATTGTATGATGTTCGGGACTTGCATCAGATAATTGATATTTTGGATACTCAGTTAATGTTGCTTTCAAATCGCTTGTTAAAATATGTTTATCCATATCAATGGTTGCTTCGCCTTTTACTAAATCAATCTTCGCATGCTGTACACCCGGTGCTTTTAATAACAGGCCCTCTACTTTCGCCTGGCAACCTGTACAGGTCATTCCAGAGATTTTATATGTATGTGTCATGATAATTTATTTTAAATACAAAGCTACTATCACTCTTTGCCTTAACTATTACAGAATTATGGAAATGATTTACAGTTAAGTGTTGTTATTTAATTTTATACCTCCATCCTAAATAAAACAGTCTGCCGGTTACTGGTCCCCAAACCAATGAAGCATCGAAGTAGGGACTGAATGGTTGGTCAGCAGCAACTATTGCATTCTTTTGAAAATAGTTGGTCAAATTTTCTCCTCCTATATAAAAATCCATGGGACGTTTTTTGCCGAGGGTCTTGCTGATTTGTGCATTCATCAACACAAAATCAGGCGAATATTTTTCCCTTCGATATTGTAAAATATTTGTTTCAGTTCCCGGGATTCTTTTTTTGCCATTGTAATTGACTGTATAATCAATCTTCCAGCCATTTTTTTCGTAAGCCAAATTTGCAAATGCCCGGTTGGTGGCTATCAGCGGACGTTCCAGTAATTTATTACTATATGTTGCTTTCACGTCAAAGTATCTGTACGCCAATCTTACCTCCAGTTTTTTTACCGGTTCAACATTTAATTCTGCCTGGAAGCTGTTAGAATAAGATTTCCCCTTTAAATTATAAAACTTTACTTCCCGGGCATTTTCTAAATCAACTATCACCTGGTTATTAAAATCATTTCTAAAAAAATCTACACTAAATACACCGTCATTTTGAAACAATTTAAATTTCTGATCTATACTGATCCCTTTGTTCCATGCTACTTCAGGATTTAAACCATAAGCCTTTCCTGGTGTACCCATAAGAATGTTTACTTGCCTTGAACTTACAAATACACTGGTATTTTCTGCAAAAATATTGGCCGTCCGCTGCCCCCGTCCTGCGCTCAATCGGATTGTTGTTCCCTTCAAGGGTTCATAGCGTAGATGTAACCGGGGTGTAGCAAAAAAGCCAAACAGGTTGTTATAATCTCCGCGCAATCCTGCAACAACACTGATGACATCGGAAGGAGTAAAAGTATATTCAATAAAAGCACCAGGTACTGTTTCGGCTCTTTTGTAATTACTGGCATTAAAATCTTCGTCGTATTTATCATACAAAAAACTTATACCTGTCCGGAACTTATGAGCAGTGGTATTAATGATTGACTGATAAATTAAATTGGCATAAATGTTCTGTTGCTTTGCAGTATAATTTGTCTGGCCAAAATAAGAATCTTGTTTATGTTCGATAGCTGATAATTGTAAACCGATGCTTTTATATTTTTTCTCCGGGAATACATAACCAATTTTTGCAAAAACTGCATAGCGGTTGGTATTGATCTCTAAACCGTATTTGTTTATTGTGTGCTTATCTGTGCTGGGATTATAATTTACATCACCACTAGTTTTTTTATCATTCAATAGTTTTATCCCAAACTGTGAGAGAAAGCCATTACCATCATCAAATTTCCACCTGTTAATTAAACTGAATTGGTTGCCGGTTGGCAAATCCCGAAAGCCATCATTATTAAAGTCCAGTTTTTTGTTGGTCAAAAAATCATCATGAAGTAATAAACCTGTGGACCATTTTTTTCCAATCTTTTTTGACAGGTTTAGATTCAAATCTGTTTTGCCAAAATCATTTATATACGCATTGGCAAAAAGCGCCTCGCTTTTCTCCGGTTTCTTTAATTCAACATTAATTTGCCCGGCAATACTCTCATAGCCATTGGCAACAGAACCAATGCCTTTTGTAAGCTGTATAGATTCCACCCAGGGTCCGGCTATTGCATTTAAGCCCAAGGGCGTTGCAATCCCTCTTGGCCCAGGAAGATTTTCCACGGTAAGCTGAGTATAATTACCGCTTATTCCCAACAACTGAATTTGCTTAGAACCCGTTACCGCATCATTGTAAGATACATCCACCGAAGGGTTGGTTTCAAAACTTTCGCTGAGGTTACAACAGGCTGCTTTGAATAATTCCTTATCGGTCATTATCTGTGTACGTATAGGATTTATTGCAGAGAGATAGGTAGAACGTTGTTTAGAGGAAACTTTTACTTCACTCAATTGTTTTGCCGTGGCTAATACAATTTTCATTTCGCGCATATCCGTAACCGTCATCGTATCCGATTTATAGCCTG
>JBKJPO010000068.1:0-2745 GCA_046595095.1 Chitinophagaceae bacterium | reverse complement strand
GAGTACCCCTGGCGAGATAAAGCCTACATACTCCTGGATGAACTGGTAAGCCTGGTCGAGATTTCGAAGAGCTGGTGCCACGATACATGCAAGCAACATAGCAACTACAACGGTTATACGCCCGGTACGGACCAGCTGCTTTTCTGTTGCATCTTTCTTAAAGAATTTTTGATAGATATCAAGAGAAAAAATGGTTGAAATACTATTTGCTTTACCAGCAAGAGATGCAACAATAGCGGCAGTGAGCGCAGCAAATGCCAGCCCTTTTAAACCATTGGGCAATAGGTTCATGAGTGTAGGATAAGAATGATCAGGTTTGATAATTCCGTTTACATCTGTCATCTCCGCCTGGAACATTCCGTTCTGATACATTACGTACATCGTGATTCCAGGGATCACTACAATCAACGGGATCAGCAGTTTTAAAAACGCAGCAAAGAGGATACCTTTTCTTGCTGTAGGCAAACTCGCACCCAGGGCTCTTTGCGTGATATATTGATTACAGCCCCAGTAATTCAGGTTGTTGATCCACATACCACCTACCAGTACCGATAAACCAGGAAGGTCAGTGTAGTATGGATTTGATTTATCGAAAATCATGTGAAAGTGTGAAGGAGCTTTTTCCCTTATAACACTTAAGCCTTTTAAAATATCGCCACCGTATCCAAACTTTTCAGATACTAAAGTGAGGGCAAGATAGCAAGTAACCAGGCCGCCCAGGATTAATACGATCACCTGGATTACATCGGTATAGCCAATCACTTTCATTCCCCCCAATGTTACAAATACTGAAAACAGGCCAAGGCCAATCATGCACCACTCGAAGCTTATACCCGAAATGGAATTGATCGCGAGAGCGCCCAGATAAATGATGGAAGTAAGGTTCACAAACACATATACCAGCAGCCAGAATATAGCCATTAGCGTGGCCACTGTATCGTTATACCGCTTTGCTAAAAACTGCGGCATGGTAAAAATTTTATTCTTCAGGTAAATGGGAATAAAGAATATGGCTACTATGATGAGTGTAGCTGCTGCCATCCACTCATAACTGGATATAGCAAGGCCCAAAGCAAAACCAGAACCCGACATGCCAATAAAATGCTCTGCAGAAATGTTTGAGGCAATCAATGAAGCCCCTATCGCCCACCAGGTAAGTGAACCCTCGGCAAGGAAAAACTCCTTGGAATCCATAACACCAGCCTGCTTTTGCTGATACATCTTTCGATTATATACCCAATACCCATAACCAACTACTACAATAAAATAAAAGAAAAAGACAACAAAATCCAGGGATTGTAAATGGTTCATGTCGCAGCGTTAGGTTAAAGAATCGTGTAAAATAAAAAATAAAACAACAGTCTAATATAAAGCATAAATAAATACAAAGTGAAGGAAAGATTTGTTTCTTTGATGAAAAGTCTATGGTGTTTTGTCCATGGTCCATAGTTGAGGTTGTAGCTTGTTAGTTATTGGTTGTAAATTGTTGCTTGCTGGTTTTGAACTGGTAATAAACTTAAGAAAATTATGGTAACAGGTGTTCCCTTGCTTCTCATTATTGCTGCTGCTATTGCATTTATCATTATAGCTAGTTCAAAGTATAAGATTCATCCATTTATAGTACTACTGATCGCAACTTTGTTTACCGGGCTTGCCGTACGGATACCGCTAAACGAAATTGCAACCACGGCTAATGAAGGCTTCGGGCATATGATGCGGCATATCGGTTTGGTGGTGATACTCGGTACCCTCATTGGTACCGTACTTGAAAAAAGAGGGGCCACTTTAACAATCCCCAATGGGATTATTAAATTATTTGGTGAGGGCAGGCCTATCGCAGCTGTTACTATCATCGGCGCAGTAATTGGCATTCCCATTTTTTGCGATAGCGGATTTGTTATTCTGAGCAGCCTTACCAAACCACTTGCGCAAAAAACAAAAAAAAGTTATGCAGCCATAACCTGTGGGCTTGCCAGCGGTTTATACATTACACATACATTGTTGCCACCTCATCCCGGCTCCATCGCAGGTGCTGCAAATCTTGGCCTCGGCCAGTCGCTAGGGACGGTAATCATGATTGGCTTTATTATTAGCATACCCGTAACCGTTGTTGCCTGGTGGTTTAGCAGCCGCCGCGCTACCAAAGTATCTTTTATAATGGAACCTGTTACTGAAGAAGATACAGAGCAGAGGCATCTGCCTGCATTATATAAAAGTTTATTACCGGTAGTGGTTCCAATTGTTCTTATTGCAATTGGCTCATTGGCATTGTTAATACCGATGCCTCCAACATTAAAGAATGTCATTGAATTTTTTGGAAGTCCCTTACTGGCTTTAAGTATTGGCTTAGCCTTGTGCCTGCTATTGATTTCGAAACAACAGGCCAAACAATTTCAGCTCTGGATGAAAGAAGGTGTGATGCATGCGGGCAGCATACTCATATTAGTGGGTGCCGGTGGCGTGTTTGGTGCAATACTCAAAAAGACTGCCCTGGCTGATATCGTAAAAGACATAGCGGCTCAAAGCGAAGGCAGCATGCTCCTGTTTCTGCTGATAGCCTGGCTAATGGGTGTGTTGCTAAAAACTGCACAGGGTTCAACTACTTCGGCAATTATTATTGTTACTTCCATCATGGCACCATTAGCTGCCAATGCGGGTTTTGATACGAGTATGGAATTGTCGCTATTGCTGGCTGCTAATGGTGCCATGATGGAAGTAACAATAATAATTGCCGGAGTAGTAGAA
>JBKJPO010000061.1:0-4676 GCA_046595095.1 Chitinophagaceae bacterium | reverse complement strand
TGAGCTGCGAATGTAATATGGGATCTAATTCCTGGAACTCCATCACAATGACTCTTGCTGATTAAATTTGCCTTTGTATATTGATCTTAACATATAACCCGGGATAAGGTATCCCACGAGTATAGCCACAGATGAAATAAGCATGGCTATGGCAAAATCCTTTACCAGGAAAATGCCAATTGCGGCCGCCCAGTTTACATATGCACCAATGATGAGCGGTTTAAACCGAATAGCACTTCCGTGTATGTACATCCAGAAAGCATATAAGATATAATAGTAACCAAAATTAAAGCTCTGGTGAATGTTGATCATACTGGCCGCAATCATACTGAACAGGCTTACAAAAAATCCGGTTCCAAACTTATCCAATAACTCCTGGACGTATGTTTTGACCGTTACTTTTTTCTTTGCTGAGATGGCCTCATATAAATAAAGAATAATTACGATCGGCAGAGTTGCAGTCCATATCCAACCAACATATCTGCCCAGCCCAGTGAACGCAAATATTGCCGAACTTACTGATGCCACAAATAAAAGCCAACCCCAAATGAGCCAGCCATCGCCACTATAACGATGGTCCTCTTTTGCTACCTGGATCATTTTACCTATCAGGGCCAGGCTCTCCGAATTTGAAAGTTGTTTTTCTTCCATGAAGTTTAATTTAAATTAAATGGATCCACCTGTTTAATTATTTGTTCGCTTTGCTGTCGATTCCAGTTTATAAGTATTCCTCAACATATGTCCCGGTATAATGTAACTGGTAAGGATAGCTGCAGCACCAAATAATAATTGGTAGTCCATACTGTACCAAACTGAAATCGCTGCAAGTGCAAAATTGAAGAGCCCTCCAATTATAAGCGGCGTAAACTTCAGGATTCTCCCTGAAATAAATGTACCAACTCCATATAGCAGGATGAAAAAGGGGTAACAGTACTCGAATCCAATTTTCACAAAGATCATACTCAGCACAAAAAATGCAATACCCAGGCCACTCCACAAATGACCCATACTTTCCCCTGCATAGGTGCGCACCTGTAATTTGTTTTTGTCCCGCTTAAGAAGGAGTATCATTGCAAGAATGCAAATTATCGTAACCAGCCAAACGATATAATGGTGTTCATAATTTGCCCAAACCTTTAGGATATACTGGCCGGTGAAAGCCAGGAATGCTCCCCATCCCCAAAGCAGGAAATAATGGCTCTGGCCAGAAATATTCTCTTTCGTTTTCTCAATCATATTCTGAATGAGGCGAAGGCTTTCCTGCGGGGAAAAGGTTTCGTTTGACATGTACGTTAATTTAATTACTCAGCTAAATTATTATTACTGGCAAAGGGAATATGACTGTTGCGCAGATTTCTTGCCCCAATTTGGATGAAGTTCAGAGGCTGGTTTGAATGCATCATATAGGGCAAGTGTTCTTTCAAATATAGGTTTAGCAATTGCTTTACCGCCACCAAAAGCTTCAGGCGTGTACATTTTTCCTGTAGCCTCGAGATAGTAAGGTCTTGGATTGGTGGCATCGAGTTCTTTGGCAGTCTCAATATGCTTTGCAGAGGCCTGGCCATATTGCATCCACCGGCTTTGCGGGTCAACCATCATGTGTGCTGTGGCGATCATACTCTTTATCACTTGAGTTTCAGAATTGGCTTTACCATTTGCTTCCTCTGCCTTGGTAATAAGTTCATCGGCTTTGTCAGCATTTGCATCTGCATTTGACTTGTCATCGCCTGCCATGGTTTTCATCACATTTAAATAAGCAGCATAGTAATAAGGAAGCCATTGGTTTTTTTCAGCTGTAGCAATTCGCTCGAAATTGTTAGCGATTTCTGTGAAATTTCCTTTTGAGAAAGCAGAATCCATAAATGCCATCTGTGTTTGCATGGCCTTAGTGTATTTGTCGGATTGACCATAAATCAGTGTTCCGATAATCATTGTGAACGCGAGAAGAGTTATTTTTTTCATGTTTATTTTATTTTAAAAATTAATATTATTGTTTTTTCAATCCAGTATTTTATTTTAATAGCTGTTTTACTAAAGATTATTATTAATCACATCATCTGTTCTGTCTACTCCAAAACTCATGAATAAGCCAATGAAGAAAAATCTCGGTGCGGGAGGATTAATTTCTTCTTTTCGTAAGTTATTTGCTGAATAATTATAGCCATAGATCTGTTTATTTCCCAACACATTCGTTACTGAAAGTACAAGTACGGTAAATTGGTTGGCGCCTTTCTTGTTTATATTTGGCAAGTAATTTACGCTGAAACTGAGGCTATTGAAATCAATCGTTGTACCCTGGTCTTTAATCTTATAGCTGTTACTATTATTATCTTCCCGGATATTATAATAAGGCCGCCCCGTTGCATAAGTATAAGAGCCATTAAATTGCGTTTTAAGCTTTGTCACAAATTTTTTGACAACTAACGAGGCCGTATGCGAAGCCGCAAAGCTTGGCTTGATAAGCGCTGGGTAATTCTGAAAATCCCGTTTAGTATCAAGATAAGAATACGAAACCCAGTAATCAACTGATTTAAGTGTCTTCCTGTCTCTCCAAAATACTTCGAAGCCTTTGGCATCACCGTAACCTTCGTTTGTAAGCTTGTCACTGTTGTTAGAAACAGGTTGATATTTCACAAGGCCATCATATTTTTTATAAAATATTTCTGTGCGAAGTGTATATGCACGACTTACTTTTTGGAAATTGGCAATGTAATGTGTCGCTTTCGAATATTTTGGATCAGGGAAATTATATGCACGAAGAAAATTGCTGTTATCTGGTTTTTGATAAAACATGCCATAAGCTACGGAAGCCTGACTTTCAGCTCCTAATTTATAGGCAAGAGAAATCCTGGGTGCAATATTGACCTTTTCAATTAAGGAGGAGTGTTCGATGCGACCGCCAATCTTTGCGGCCAGGTCATTTGTGGCATAAAGATCCACTTCCGCAAAAGCAGCTTTGAAATTATCTGAGAGTTTGGATAGCCGCTCCGGATCTTTGTTTAATCTGAACTTGCTTTCATCCCTGCTATAAAAATATTCTCCACCGAAGCGGAGCATATTCAATCCATTGAATTTTCTTTCAACAACAGCTTTTGCTACCGCAAACTGCCCATTGACTTTAATTTTGAAATTCTTGTTGTAATATGTATCGCCCGGGATGACTTGTTTCACATTTGACTGGTCTTGAAGTTCATTGGAAATTTTATCCAGGTTATTGGTAAATGAAAGGCCAACATTCATCTTCCAATTCTTACCCAGTTTCTCTTTCCATGATAAGTTCGTATAGAAATTGAGGTTATTCAATCCGAATGCATCTTTAAGTTGTGTAGAATCAATATCGGGTCTTCTCAAGCCGAGATTACTGTAATTGAAGTAGCCATAAAATTTAAGAATACCAGAACCGGAGGTCTTAGTTCGAAAATTAATCTCACCGTTATGAAAATCTGGTACTGCAAAATAATCTGGCTTTTGTTTTACGATTTTAAAATAAGGAAGGAGATTGGTCCAGGAATATCCAACTCCCCAACTGGTACGTTTATCCTTTGAAAGTTTCTGAAAACTGCCATTCAATCCAACTGTTGATATGCCAAGACTTGCAGAGCTTCTCTCAGGAAGATCTATGCTTTCGAGCAATAACACAGAAGACAAAGCCTGTCCATACTGCGCAGAATATCCGCCTGAGCTAAAGACTGTCCCTTTAAAAAGGAATGGCGAGAACCTTCCTCTTGATGCAAGGTCAGGAACGGAACTGAAAAAGAAATTATTTACCACAGTGCCATCAATGAAAATTTTTGATTCTCCTGCTGTTCCACCTCGAACAAAAAGGCCCTCCGACTCACCAACCTGCTGTGTGCCTGGCAATGTTCTTATGGCAGAAGTAACATCGGCATTAGCACTCGCTGTGGTTACAATATCAATCGGATTCAATACTGTTGTTCGTTTGCTTTCGCTCGCTTCAAAAGTTCCGGCAGATATGATAACAGCTTTCAATTCGGTAACAAGCTCTTTGAGATTTATATTTATGCTTAACGGGGCACCGGTTATTTTAACTGCTTGCTCAAATGGACGATAACCCGATGCAGATACCTGTAAGAGGTGATCGCCTTTCTCGGATGTGACAAAAGTGAAGGCTCCGGAAGAATCCGAAGTACCTCCATCATAAGAATCTTTTAGGGTAATACTAACCCCTTCAACTGGTTTTGATCTTGTACTCACAACAATACCGGAGATTTTAACCTGGGCAGAGGAGCCAAGGGCTATTATCAGTAAAGCTGTGATTAGTAATCCTTTCATTCTTGTAAATTTATTGCAAATATAAAATAGTTTATTTTATAAACCAAATACTTTCTTTGAATATTTTGACTAAAATCAATGCTTTTGAGGCTATATCTGGACAATTGAAACTTGATAAATAGTTGATATTCATATATTTACAAACTAATATCATGATGAAGGAATTATTGTATGAAGCCAATCGAAGTTATACACATCTCACAAAATTAATTTGCTAATGTGGCTGCAATTTGTAATTTAGCAATAGAATTTAATGGGTTAGTAAGTACAAAGGGTCAGCAGCAATGTTGACCCTTTTACTTTTATGGCATTCTATGATAGCATTTCCATCATGATAAATGGTTGAAGTTTTTCTTCTAGATCTCTTGTATTTTTCTTACACC
>JBKJPO010000545.1:0-14224 GCA_046595095.1 Chitinophagaceae bacterium | reverse complement strand
AAATGCACCAGTGGTAGCAGTTGAATATGTGGAGTTTTGAATTATATTATTATTAATATTGATTGTATTGCCAGCAGCAGTACTACCTGCATTATTATCGATACCAGTCAACGCACTTGTTGTACCACCACCTTTTAATGAAACCGTATTGTTATTAATTGTACCACTTTGACTAGTAGCAGTGCTCATAAAAATGCCGCGCACTGCAACCGGGTGGTTAACTCCGCCACCATCATTATTATTTATATTATTGAAAGAGTAATTGAATCCTGCCTGGTAAATTCCCCTAATACCATAAGTAGTAGCTGTTCCAGCAGTGCCTCCCCCATAGTTGAGAATTGTATTACCGGTTGAAGCTGAAGTGCCTCCGACATCATTGCCCTGGTCATAAAAAGTAAAAGGAGTAACTTGGGTTATACCCCTTAAATATATTCCGGTCTGAACATTCTGAATTGTATTGGTATAAAATTTATTATTAGAGTTAGCTCCTGAGGCTGCTGTAAGCGCTACGGTAACATTATTTGTGCCTAATGTATTCCCAAGCCAAATGCCAACAGAACCATCACCGGATTCTGCAGTGCCTGCAGTAACATTATTACGGCTCAATGTGATTGTACAATTTTTGATGGTTACAAACTGGCAACCATCGACATCGCTAGCTTTAAGAAGGGCATATCCAAACTCCATAAATGCCGGACTTGTTGTATTTAAAGCATTTTCGGCAAGGTCTATTCCATCAAATGTGACATAGTCTGATCCAGCTAATCTGACAATCCCATCAAGAGCGGATGCGGTAGTACCCGGGGTAGAAGTACCACCTGTGTAAGCTGTAATGAGCGGATTGGCTCCTGCCCCACTCTTTTGAAAAACGATGGGATTGGCCAGTGTACCCGTAGCCGTTACAACAATCGTTGCAGTTATAGCCGGTTCCACAAAACCGGGTGCTACATTAAAGGTAACTCCGCCCGCACCTACGAGTTGCGTATTTAAATCCGTAACTGCAGCAGTAATTGAAGGATAGTCTCCGGGAATGGTTTTTATCCCTGTTAGCTGTGCTTTGGCATTTACAGTTCCTAAAATGAAAAAGATCGCCACAAAGAGTTTACTGTAAAAATTTCGCATAAAAAAAAATTTGTTTTAGTGATGTGTGTAAGTTGAAGAATTTTTTTATTAATCCTGAATTGCAAATTGGAAAAAAGAATATTGTGCAAAGTATGATGAGTGCACTCTCGTTGAACTACCCAGGCTGTGTTAGTCTACATAGAGTACCGAACCTGGCAACTACTCATGAAGTTGAGCAAAAAGCCGGGGGAAGTAAAAAAGAACAGATGAGGGGATTAGGTAGATTTTCATCATGCAAAAATTTATTTAAGGATCTGTAATAAAAGCACCCATCTCAAGAACACAAAAATATAGAGCTGGGATATTGTTATATGTTTTGGCTCAATAAACGAAATTGAAATATCCTACGGCTGAAGCGGATAGCTGGTAAATATAGGAAATTAAAGAAATTAAAGAAATTGATTTATTCACATTATTTATTATAATTTATAAACCTGCATCAGAATTGTTTTCCCCTAACCGGTCATAGTATCATTGTCTGAGCTTAGTTGCGCAAAGCTACTGTCGCCAGCTGCTGCAATCGAAGTAAGGTTGTAAAAGTGCGGCTGGATTTATCATCCCGGGAGTTTCTTCGGTTAGTTTCAGACTTTGGGGTAATGCTTTTTTGGAAGTGCAGACAACCGCCTAATGAGTGGAAAAGTGAGTTAATGGAATAACTTTACCTGGTGGACCCATTTCGACAGGGATTGGTTCCTGCATACCGATTCTCAAACTAACCTCAAAAATTTATCAGTACATGCTTATTTTTGATAACCATTTCTGATTTGCAGTTTATGTTTTAATAATTTACACCACAAAATTTACTGTCACGCATATGAAAAAAATAAGATCATTAATCCTCCTTTGTCTTTTCTTCTACATTCCATTTCAATCCATGGCCTGGGGGCAACTGGGGCATAGAATTGTAGGGGAAATTGCTGAAAGTTATCTTACTTCCCGGGCAAAAAAAGAGATTCGTAAAATCCTTGGACATGAATCGCTGGCTATGGCAAGCAATTGGGCAGATTTCATCAAATCAAATCCATCCTTCCAATACCTGGGTTCATGGCATTATGTGAATTTTAAACCAGGTATGAGCCAGGCAGAAATACAAAGCTACCTGGCACAGGATACTGCCACTGACGCATATACGAAATTGAATTTTCTCATTAAGGAGCTAAAGAAAAAAGATATTTCACAGGAGAATAAAGTGATGTATTTACGCCTGCTGATACACATTGCCGGCGATGTACATCAACCCCTGCATGCCGGCCGGCCAGACGACCAGGGTGGGAATAAAATCAGGGTTCAGTGGTTTAATCAACCATTCAATCTTCACCAGGTTTGGGACGACAAAATGATATCGAGCCAGGACCTTAGCTATACTGAATATGCGAATGCAATCAACCATACGACTAAGGATCAACGCAAGGTTTGGCAACAAGAACCCATCAGCCAGTGGTTATGGGAATCTTACCAGGTAGCTGAGCTGATTTATAATGAAATAAAGCAGCCTGAAGAAAAACTAAGCTATCGATACGCCTATGACCACATTGCGCAAGCCAACCAGGCCATGCTCAAAGGTGGTGTGCACCTGGCAGGCGTGTTGAATGAAATATTTAATTAATGGATAATTATTAATCGCTAATTATGAATGAGATTTCGCTCCATTAACCATTAATAATGAACCATTAACCATTAAAAAAGGTGGCCCCTAATTTGCCTGAACTCTTTAAATGATTATGTGCCCTCAATAATGCAAGCTACCAAATCGAAACCCCGTCATAACCGCCTCATTAAAATTTTCCTGGTACTCCTTGTGGTATTTGCATTGGCCGTGGCAGGTCTGCATTTTTGGTTTGTAAATAATGCAAGAAAAGTTCTGATAGAGATGGTAGAGAAAAAATCAGGTGGCAGGCTTAAACTTGACCTCTCGCAGGTTAAATTCAATATTTTTAATAATTCTCTACAGATAAGGCAAGCCGACCTCCAAAGCACAGATAGCATGGTGGCTACAACTACTTATCATGTTCAGTTTAGCAAATTAACCCTTCGTGTAACTTCCTTCTGGCCTTTAATACTTAGAAAGCAACTGCTCCTGGATTCAATAAAGCTCCACGATCCACAAGTGGAGATATTTCAATGGCGAAAAGATACAAGCTCAGTAGAAGTGAAAGACGATATTTCCATTCCAAGGGAAATGGGAAAAATGTATAATTCCATGCTTGATGTACTGGAAGATTTTGGGATCAAGCGGATTAAAATCAATAACGCAAGAGTAAGCCTTTTCAACAGGATGAAGGCGGGATCACAACCCGTTATCCTCTCTAATATTTACCTCGATCTCATGCGGAACAGCAAGAACCCATTAAAGCGTGACGAGTATATCGAAAATGAGCAAAAGGTAGAGTTACGAACATCGCACCAGGAGATTTCTTTGCCGGGGGGAAGGCATAAAATAGCTTTCAGAAATTTTAAACTTCATCTATTCCAGAAACGGATTGAACTGGATAGTTGTACAATCACTGCAGGGGTCACCGACAGTTCATCGAGTAACTATGTAATCTTTTTCAAAACACTGAGGCTTACCGGTGTTGACTTTGATGCAATGAATCGATTGAACCTCATCAGGGCAGATTCTGTTTACTGTGAGAACCCTGTATTCAACATCAACATCAATACACTTGTAAAGTCTTCCCCAAAAAAAGACAAGCCTAACCTCGACGAAATTATCCGTGACTTATCAGGTGATCTCGACCTGGCTTATATCGGGGTTAAAGATGCGGGTATTAACATAAATATCCTTGGAAAGAAAAACAGGTCGCTTGTAAATACGAGTAAGGATAACTTCGAAATGAGGGGCTTACGCATAAATTCAGATTCTTCAACACCCGTTTCGGTTCAGCAATTTGATATGCTGGTGAGGGATTATCGACTATACAACGAGGATAGTTCGGTTACATATGCTTTCGACAGCGTTCACTTCCTTAACAAAAAAATATCTCTCAATAATTTTGCTATCAGCACTGATCTTAGCCGGGGTAAACCAAGAAATTATAAAGATATAACCATCCCATACTTCGTACTAACGGGTCTGGATTGGTACCAGTTGATATTTGAAGGAAACCTTTCAGCAAACGAAGCCTTGCTATATCGCCCTGTAATTAATTTTACCAGTGATACAAAGGCAGTCAAAAAAAAGAAAACTAACTTATTTTCTTCGCTACAGGCTCTTGATGAGGTAATGACGTTGAATAGGGTGGGAATTGTTGATGGAAAAGTGAATATGCGGCTTGGTTCATCAACTGCAGTAGATCTCGATTATGTAAATCTTGATCTGCAGAGCAATAGCCTCCTAAGTTCCACAAACAATGGCGGCCTGGGAAGGGCAGTCCGTGAACTTTCTTTCAAAAATGGAAAAGTGAGATTAAAGGATATAACTGCAGAATTGCAAAATGTAACTTATAGCGGGAATAATCTCATTCATGCAAAAAAATTATTCCTGACAGGTACGGGCGCTACAAAGATTAGTGCTGATATATCAAATGTTTACATCAATAACCTGCTGGTTGATGAATCTGAGGCCACGGTTATTGATGGAATTATTTGGTCAAATGCTAAAGTCCAGGTAAAGACCTCGGGGCCGGGAAAAAACAAAGGAAGCAATGATAATTTGATTATCAAAAATATCAATGGCAAGAATGTTTCTTTTAAATATATCTCCCCGGCAAACGAGCTCAGTAGTTTTCTAAGTGCAATAAAGATTGAGGCTTTGGAAAAAAATGGTAAGGCTCCTATAAAAATCCGGGGATTGCATCTTACTGGAAATGATCTGCTAATTAATGGTAAAGCTTTGATGGCAAGAGCTTTTGCTTACGAGATTTCCGGAGATGGCCCCTCCTACCTTTCGCAAGTAAAAGCAGAAAAGGTAAATGACCGCGACTCATTTTATTTGAGTTCCCCCCGGATCAATTTTAATGTTGATATAAATGCGCTTACTGCCCATCATATTCAAATTAGCACAGTTGATGTTGAAACACCGGTGCTAACTATTAATAAATGGAATTTACCCGTTTTGAATGATCAACTGGCAAAAAAAAGTCCGACGATCCATATTGACAGATTCTCTGCACGTGAGCCTATAATTGTAATCGCCACGCATCGTAATGATTCTGTGAGCAGGATAAATATCCCTCAATCAGCAAGGAGCAGCATCGTTGCTGCGGGCATTGTTTTACAAGATGGCAATACGAGCATTGGTAATCTGTCGCTTTCTACAACTTCTGCTACTATTTCAACTCCGGCCGGACAGGTTATGGGTGTAGAAAGTGGCAAAATGGATGTAGAGCTTTCTGATCTGCGATTTGGCAAAAAAGAAGGAAAACCATTCTGGAGTACGATCATCAACAATTTGTATGTTCAGAAACCCAATAGCCTGGTATTCGGGAAAAATAAAAACAGGCTCAACCTGATGGAGGCCACAATAGGAAATCTTAATCTCAATTCAGAATACCTATCCGACGTTAACCAGCTTTTCAAGTTCAATGTTAAAGCCTGGTTACGAACCGCCACCGGAGAATATATTGATAGTGCAACAACATTAAAATGGTTCAATGCCGAATATAATTCATCTACGAAAACGCTTAAACTTGATTCATTCAATTATCATCCTACTCAATCTCTTGATACATTTTTAGCCCGAAAAAAATTCGCGGCCGATTACATCACCTTTCACTCCGGTCCCGTCAAGCTTGCCGATTTCAATCTTGATAAATACAATAAGGACAGTTCGATCGTAGCAGGGAAACTCACTGTTACGCGACCTAACATCTGGATTTTCAGAGATAAGCTGCCGCCCGGTCAATCGGGTATTTATAAACCTTTACCGGTGCAAATGATTAAAAGCATCGGCGTACCGGTTTCCATTAAAAGTGTAAACCTGGAAGATGGTTACCTCAGCTATTCAGAAAAACATTCTAAGAGCAGGGCTGTGGGTACTGTAGTATTAGGACGCTTAAACGCCAAGTTGGCGCATATCCGTAACCGTAATCTTAATCCCGGGGATTCATTGTCGCTAGTAATGAGTGCCTACCTGATGGATTCCTCACTCATTAATCTTAAGTTGAGGGAATCTTACACAGATTCACTTCACGGCTTCCTGATGTCATTACGAATGAACCCCACTTCATTTACTTTCCTTAATCCTGTACTTGCACCTATGTCGAATGTGATGATAACCTCAGGTAGGATCGATTCCTTTTACCTTCGCACCATTGGAAGAGATGACCTGGCCATAGGGGAAATGAATATGTTTTATCATGATCTCCGTATCAGACTTGTGAAAGGAGGAGATACGTCTAAAACTAGTTTTCTGACCCGTGTAATTAGTTTCCTGGCCAATACATTACTCATCAAAAGAAAAAATGAAGGAAAACCCGGCCTGATATATTTTGAGAGGGCACGGGACCATTCCTTCTTCAACTTTGTAGTGCGGATGGCGATGAGCGGGATGGCTACAAGTATCGGTGTTAAGAAGAACAGAAAGCTTAGAAAAATGTACGAGCGCGAGTTAAAAAAGAGGGTCTTGCCGCCGTTGGAATTCGATTAAAGGCAGTGGGAAGTGGCAGTGGCAGTGGGCAGTTGCAGATGGATGTTGCAGATGGATGTTGCAGTTTGAGCAGAAGTATTTATCAGTTATTAATTAATAAACTTTCACTTTTGGGAATTCACAAATTATCCCAACGTACTGCTACTTCTTACTGCCCACTGCAACTGCCCACTGCAACTGCCACTGCCCACTGCCTAATTGTCTACCGTTAACGCAGCCTCCTGTATTAAATTCCCTGTCCGCACTTCGCAACTTACCTTCACCGTTAGTGGCTTAACTATTTTAAGAACTCTGTTGCCATTTGATATTCCGGCATCTAATATGAGCTTGCCCACTTGCGAAGGAAAACTATAGCCTCCGAATCCATTTGGACTATTTGAAAAAACTATGGCTATCCCGTCCCCGAACAATAATGTACTCCCTGGAGCAAAATCATAATAAGAATTCAGGGCCTCACTCACAACGCCAAATGGTGGATTAATTATTTGAAGTGTTCCGCCCGTAAAGCTGAAGCTTCCGGTTGTTGCTGGTGCACTGAATAAAGGCTGGCCATTGGGAATACTATTCCCTGCAGATCCCGTATTACCATCAATTTTGAGATTTCCACCAGACATATCAAAATTATAACCACCACTAAACAAGAGATTGCCAAAAATCATTATGGTACCATTATTAATTGATAACCTTCCCTCAATACTTACTGATCTTGTCTTACTGGCTCCGGTTCCGATGGTTATTGTCACTGCCTGGTTACTTAGTGTAAGGGTTCCACCGGTTTTAATTCTGAGGTGATTGATTTGAACGCTTACTGCCAAAGTGATGGAATGGCCAGGTGAAACTTCAACAGAATCAGTAGGTGAAGGCAAAACACCACATTCCCAAATTGCAGTAGTGTTCCAGTTTCCCGAAGCAACCGTTCTTCTCACCGTTTGAATAACTGAGCATCCGAGATTTTCTTTTCGGGCAACAACAACTGTCGTGCTGTTATTGAATACCACACTTACTCCGGCTGCATCTGTTTGGGAAACAGTGTTGGCTCCCGGGTGTTGAAAAGAAATGAACATGAACTTGTAATCAGGTGAAAAGGTTATTCCTGTAGGTTCGCATCCGGCCGGTGTTTTTGCAAATAATCGAACAGCAGGATTGGAAGTAGTATGGCCTGGGCCTACAACCCAAATATGATTGCGGCTACCATCCTGTAATACCCACAAATTTCCATCTCCATCGAAAGCAAGATTATCATTGCCAAATCCCCAGGCTTCATTTGAAACACCAATGCCGGGATCAACATCATATGTGGTGTTTTCCACAAAAACTTCCAATCCAGTCACCGAACTCCCATTATCTGTAAACCGGTAAATTCTTCCCGGTCCTTTTGCAGCAAAATATATTTTCCCATCAGGACCAATTTCTACATCCTCTATTCCATTAAAACTATAAGCGCCTGCACTGGTACTTGCTGCTACTGTATTATTTCTTTCAGCAACTGATGTGTTGGCAACCAGTTTCCATGTACCCGTTTCTAAAGAAAATGTTGTTTCTAATACATATAAAAGTCCGCTCGTATAAATGCCGGGTGTTGTGGGAATAAATTTATAGATATAGCTTAATCCTCCATTATCGGCACCCCAATACATGACAGACCTGTTACTTTTAATTACAACATTTTCATGAGCCTGCCTGCCAACGGCCCACATTTTATCAGCTTTGCCATCTGCATTATAATCTTTAACCGTTTTTGTGGCTGGATCAATTTCAATAACCCAGCCAAGGTCTTCATATAAATCTACACTACTATTTATATTACCCCCTGCCGTAGTCTCTTCGCAAACCATAATTGTATTATCAGGTGTAATGGTTCCCGAGCAAAAGCGACTTACATTTCCAAGATCAGAGGTGGCTGTACCAATAGACAGGGGGACATTTCCACTATTCGATTTGTTCCAAAGTTTTGTACCGGGGTCAAATGCAATATTCATAATGGCCACGCGGGCTGGAGTTGTTTCACTACTGATTGATAAATAAGCATTCGTACTGCTGCCATTAATGGGAACATAGCCAGTAAAATCCAGACCGTCACCTAAGAAACTTCCATCAGTAAGTGTATCTCCCGATTTTATAATTCTTTGAAAAGTATGGGTGGAAGGGATGATGAAATTCTCCGTTTGTACGCCAGGGCTTACAGAGTTAAAGGTTCCGATTGCCTGCGGAAATGCATTATGTAAAAATAAAAAGGAAATAATAAGACAGGTGCAATTTTGAAGACAGGTAAATTTCATCGTTAGCAGATTTTCGAAAATAACCTATAAATTAATTCCTCCACGTAGTTGGATTTATTTTTCGTTGGAGTTAATGCAAATTTATATCATTGACTCCTCCATTTACTGAAAAAACTATCCTTCTCTTCCCTTCTATGAAAAAATTAATTCCTAATTCTCCACTCTTTATTTTAAACTCTCGTCTTTAAAAAAATCGTACTTGCTCTCCTTCCCCGAGGCAAGATCGATCGAGTACAGTATATTACAATCGCTACTACTCAACTCTTTAATATCAACCCCAAAAACGTAAAGCCGGTTTAGTCTCACTATCCAATGGCTCCATTCTTTGAGCCCGGATTCAAAGGTCCATAAAACTTTTCCATCATTTGTAATTCTTGCCAGGATGATCTTTCCGTCATTACCGATAACATCTTTACTCACCACAAGGTGACTAGCGGGATCATTCAAATGTATGGGTAAGGCGGTATTTTTGTCCAGGAGGAAGCCTCCATCTAAAAAAGATAATTCAGTTCCGTCGCTTAGCAACGATTCTTTGAGTATTTCAAAACTACCAGGTGAAGAGGATCTATATCTCCCCATATGAAATTTTCGCCGCTCAGCCTGGTTATAAATTGCGCTTAGATGCAGCCATTTGTTTAATTCACCTATTTCAGCAGCTGAGTACATACCATACCATACATTCGCGATCGTATCCTGGTTTATTTTGATTTGACTAAAGCCTGGTGAATTTCGTTGCAGGTTGAGGCGTGAAGGCGTCCTGTTTCTAAGGTTACCAATCATAGCTTGCAGACTGTCGCGCTGCCGGTATATCATATTTCGTTTTGTAGCCAGGTCCTGCAAAAGTTTCATGTATGCATTTCCGTGAGCGTCCCTGCCAGACCTTAAACTTGACTTGTATAAAGAATCAAAATCTTCAACAATTTTCTTTTGCAACGTTAACAATCGTTTTATTTCTCCCTGCTCCAGGCTTTCACCTGCATTGCGTTCCGTCTTAGAAACTAAAAGTGTTTTGCTATCGAGCTTCCATTTATATCCATCTTTTGAAGCAAAGAAAATGCTGCCATCATTTTCATCAAATTCATAAAATCGTCGTTCAGATGGAAACTTGTCTTTGAGCACCGGGTTTTTTTCTTCCAGCAATTTTAAATCAACAACAGTTTCAAGAGTAAAAGGATTAAACGCCATCAGCTCTCCCAAAAACAGCCAGGCCAGATTTGATGCAGCCCCAATTAATTCAACCGGGTAGTTTTTGATGTCGCCATGATCCTTAACTTTTTTAGCTGCGATCTTGTTTGAAGTTATTCCATCATTAACCTGAACATAATAACTCGTGCTCATTGACTTTCGGATAAAACCACCATTTCGTGAATATGATGTGGCCTTGCCATATTTTACGAGGCTGAAGATAACCGGCTTACCGCTTTGCTCAAAAAAAAGCGATGGAGGTAAACCGGATCGCTCATCATATTCCGATAAACATCCCCGAATCAACGACACAAAACCAAAGATGCATAATCCTAAAACAATTACGCCTCCGGCAAAATATTTCTTCAATGAACCCATTTTGTGAAATTATGAATTCTGAATCATGAATTATAAATTTTTTGATTAACGAGAGCATGTGAATCATTCCTTAACTATTATGCTGTTAGCTAAAAGGAATTTATAATTCATAATGCATAATGCATAATTTTAAGACATGGAACCAGATCAAACAAGATTAGGTATTGGAACAAGACTACAGCACACACATCATGGTCCTGGTGTTATTGTAGGCATTAGGTATGCTACCTACCTTATTTCGTTTATTCATCATGGTATTATTGAGGTTGACAAAACCGATGCTTTACTTGATGAGATACAACCTGAGAATGTTACTGAAGAGATTGAGACGAATTCGGAAGTAGAAAAATCTCTGCTGAAAATACTGCGTTTATGGGGTAATGTAACTGAGGTTGTAAAACTTGGAGAGCGATGGGAAGGAGGCACTATGCTCTTACAGCCAAAAGACAGTAGCCTCAAACCAAAAGAGGTCCCGATCGAAATATTCTTTCACAAAATAGTGATGGCCCGTGACAGGCTGCGTGTACTCGAACAAAATATCAACAGCCATAAAAAATTAACCGATACGGAAAAGATCGATCTCCAGCAATATATCACGAGAATCTATGGCTCGTTTACAACATTCAATGTTTTATTTAAACAGAAAGAACAATGGTTTGCCGGGGAAAAATCTGATTGATTTTCTAAAAACATGTTTCGTCATTTGTAATTGAAGAAAATTATTTTAATATTTGTGTAAAGACATTCCAGTTATCACGGGCCATAATTCTTTCTTTGTCCTCCTTAGTGTCTTAGTGTATTCATGGTTTAAAAAATAATCATTTCATGAGCTATCCTCATACACCTCTATTATGAATTATTAAGCAGCGCGTCACCTGTGAAAGCAGGGAGAGCAATACATAATTCATCATTATTCATTGTTAAAATTTTCTCCTTATGTCATCTCGTATTCTGACAGCCTCCAGGTTTACCTTGATCCTAATTCTAAGCGTTGCAATTCTTTCACTCAACAGTTGTTACACCTACCGCGTTTCAACGCATGCGCAGGCTGGCACTGAAGTAAGCAGCATAACAGCTCATTCCTATTTCTGGGGGCTCATACAAAAACCAAAACAAATTACAACACCCAATTGCGATTCCCTGGGGCTGAATGGTATGGCGGAGGTACAGATGAAAACCAACTTTGGCTATGCGCTTTTAACTATTGCAACACTTGGCATCTGGAGCCCGATGAAAGTGGAATGGAGATGCAGTAAACCTTGCAAAAAAACCGACACCCTATAAATTTTTAAGAAATGAAAATATTTAAAACCGGGAAAAAGGAATGGGAGAATAAACATGAGACCTTCAAAGAAAAAATAAATGATCTGTATGAATTGGCGAATGATGAGGCACTTGGTGCTTTGGATGGTTATAACGATACAACAAAAGGATTGCAGAAAATTTTGAAAGATGCGATAAAAAATAATCTGTCCCTTCGTACCATTGGAGCAGGTTGGTCGTGGACACGAATCACCACTGCAACAGATGGCCTGATGCTCGATACCAAGCCGCTTAATTCAACAATAAATATTAGTTCCAAAAGTGTTATCCCCGCATATAAGGGTGATCCGAAGAAATTGATTTTTGCTCAATGTGGCAATGGGATTTGGGAGTTAAGTGCTGAGCTGAGGCAAAAAAAACTCTCCCTGAAAACAACAGGTGCGAGTAACGGCCAAACTATTGTAGGCGCCATGTCTACTGGTGCACATGGATCTGCATTTGATGTTGGCGGTGTTCAGGATTATGTCGTTGGCATGCATATTATCCTTAGCCCTACCCGGCATATCTGGCTCGAACGAAAAACTGCGCCCATAGTTTCAGATTTTTTTCTTGGCAAACTCGAGACTGTATGCGTACAGGATGATGACCTTTTCAATGCTGCACTTGTATGCTTTGGAAGCTTTGGTATTATACATGGCGTGATGGTTGAAACAGAGGAACTTTTCCTGTTGGAAGGTTATATGCGCAGGATGCCATACGACAATGCCTTAAAAAAAGTTATGGAAACCCTGGACTTTAGCTCTGCGAATCTACCTTGCGGAAATGAACGCCCGTATCATTTTGCAGTCTCATTGAATCCATACGACATGAAGAAAGGTGCATTTGTGTACTCCATGTATAAACGCCCCTATCGCGAAGATTATATTCGGCATGTTGTTGATCCAAAAGGTTGTGGCCCCGGAGATGACGCCGCATGTTTCATAGGGAAACTAACGCAAGCTATACCCGCACTTGTACCGGGTATCGTAAATAAATTAATATCAGGAGCTTTGAAGCCCTACGAAAAAATATTTGGTACCCTTGGTGAAATTTTTAACAATACTGGTCTACATGGTAAACTTTTAAGTGCAGCTATCGGCATTCCCATTACCCATATTGTGAAAGTAGTTGACCTGATGCTCGAGTTAAATAAAACCGATGGCCCATTCGTTGGCCTCATCGCACTTCGTTTCATAAAAAAATCAAAAGCTACACTTGCATTTACCCGCTATGATTTTACCTGTATCCTGGAACTTGATGCGGCATTTTCAACAGCGACGACTAAATTTTATAAACTTGCCTGGAAAAAACTGGAAGCCGAAAAGATTCCTTTTACTTTTCATTGGGGTAAAATGAATGAATATACGCCTAAGCGGATCAATGACATGTATGGAAAAGATGCAGTGTCATGGATTGCTGCCCGAAATAAATTACTCGATGCCGATGGCCTCAAAGTTTTTTCTAATCCAACACTACAGCAGTGGGGCCTCGATAAAGTCCTTGTATAATAATTCTCACAAACATATCCGTATGCGGAATTTTCTCATTTCTTTTATTGCATTTTTTTCAGTCTTATTTTCACAAGCACAAACACCTGTGGAAATAGTAAATGATCTTAAAGAAATAAACTATGAGGTTGCAAGCCAGCCTTGCAGTACAGGAAATGGTTTGCTGATCTCAAAGAGAGGTATGAATGTTTTTCTCGCAGATAAAACAGGTTACTTATCTGAAAAAGGCGATCTCTCATTATACACAAATTATGTAACATTAAATACTACTATGGGTGAAGTTTCAGTTAATCATAATTTTCATACAGTTACCGGGAGGGATGAGCCGGTACGGTCTTTTTTAGGCCTGGGAGTGAAGGCAAACATTGCCGATGGATTCGCATCAACATTTCAGGATCGTAAATTCAATAAAGAATTAGGATTTTTACTGAGTTACACTTTATTGGGAAATGTAAAAACTGGCTTTATGAACTGTAAAGGGCCCGGCAATGAAAAGCGTGTAAGCATAACAGGTAATCATAAAAATAATATGGATGCATTTCGTGCCTCTCTCTTACATAATCTGGAAATTGAGATTAATAACAAGTCTGCAAATTTTGAACGATCCCTGGAAAACATTGATGCAAGCAAAGATGTCCCAGGCCAGGACATCAGTGCGGTGAAAGCAATTGCAAGACAGAATTTTTATGCGGAACTGAAAGAGGAGTATGCTGGAAAGTTTGCAAAATTGCAGGCAGAAATGCTGACCAAAACAAAAAATTTTACGAGCATCAGCACAAGCTGGACAAGCATCTCAGCATATGTGCCGCTTGTCTCTCCAAAATATGATGTAGCCAAAACACTCAGCAGCAGTTTTGAAGAAA
>JBKJPO010000476.1:0-6920 GCA_046595095.1 Chitinophagaceae bacterium | reverse complement strand
GGGAAAGGAGCACCCCCGTTTAACCCTGATAATCCTACGCCAATAGAGAACACTAAACCACCCGAAAAAGTTGTAAACCCCAACCAGTAATGCGGAAGAGTTATTCATGGATATTCGTTACCGTTATACTCGCAGTACCTTTTGCGGTCTATGGCATTGTTAACTGGTACCAAACGCGCTTCGACCAATTACCATTGCTGGGCAACAAAGGTCATGTGCTATTAGATTTTCATTTCATAAACCAGGATAACAAAGCAATCACATTATCCGGTAGTGAAAATAAAATTATGGTAGTTAACTTCTTCTTTTCGCATTGCTCGAGCATTTGTCCAAAAATGTTTAATAATTTAAAGCGCGTACAGGCTTATGCGGGAATAGATAATTTACAAATAAATTCATTTACCGTAGATCCTGCAAGGGATAGCGTTGCAAGATTAAAAACTTATACTGATTTATATGAAATCAAGGGTGATTGGAATTTGCTTACCGGTGAGAAGATTGAATTATATCGATTAGCCAGAAAAAGTTTTATGATAACTGCAACTGATGGAGATGGAGGGGAAAATGATTTTATTCATAGCGATTTGCTTGTGCTGGTAGATACAGACAAAAGGATCCGTGGATACTATAACGGGACAGAAACTGAAGCAGTTAACAAGTTGATTAAAGACATCAAAAAACTGGCTGAGGAGAATGATTGATGAGAAATGTTCAGTTGTTTAGGGGCAGAAAGGCTCTCACCTTTTTCACTTAAATGCAAAGCTAAGCTTCAGTGATTTAATGGATAATACAAACATAGGAGGAGCAGAGTTCGGTATCCGTTCGCTTCGCACACTATATTGGAATCTGCTTAAGACAATATTTACAGGACTTTTCTTTTACTAAAGAAAAACTTTGAATCTATCGAAGCATTTTTTATGAAGTGCTTCGCGATCATCAGGGTGGGCAATATTAATAAGTTGCCTGGCTCTTTGTCTTAAATTTTTACCATAGAGATAAGCGATGCCATATTCAGTAACTACATAATGAATATGCCCACGGGTAGTAACAACTCCTGCACTTTCTTTTAGATGAGGTACTATCCTGGAAATTCCTTTTTTAGTGCGGCTTGTTAATGCTATGATTGGCTTACCTCCTGCACTCAAAGCTGCTCCGCGCATAAAATCCATTTGCCCTCCGATTCCACTATATTGGTAAGCACCAATACTGTCTGCACATACCTGGCCTGTGATATCCACCTCGATTGCACTATTGATCGCAACAACTTTATTATTTCTTTGAATGATATGCGGGTTATTTACATAATCTATATCAAGGAAAGCAAAGGCAGGATTATCGTTTACATAATTGTATAAACGTTTAGTCCCTATTGCAAAGCTGGTAACTGTTTTATTTCGATGAATTATTTTTAGTTTATTATTTATTACATCTTTTTCGATGAGTTCAATAATCCCATCGCTGCACATTTCAGTGTGAACACCCAGATTTTTATGTGAAGACAATGCGCGTGTAACCGCATCTGGTATTGTGCCGATGCCCATCTGGATTGTACTTCCATCATCTATCATTCCCGCGATGATTCTGCCTATGGTTAATTCATCTGCCCCTGTTTTCGCAGCATAATCAACTTCCGGTAATGGGGCTTCATGATAAACCATTTTTGTAAAACGATCTGTATGTATTAAACCATCACCGTGAGTGCGCGGCATATTTGGATTTACCTGTGCGATTACATACCTGGCAGAGTTAACCGCGCTGCGTGCAATATCCACCGATAGTCCCAAAGAACAATACCCATGCTGGTCAGGCGGCGAAACCTGAACAATTGCAAAATCAAGTGGCAATTGACTTCCCTGGAAGAGGTCTGGAATATCGCTCAGAAAAACCGGGATAAAATCAGCCCGCCCGCTGTTCACAGCTTCCCTGATGGAATCAGAAACAAACATGCAATTGATATGAAATGAATCGGCAAATTGGATTTTATCTACACCGATATCTCCCTGTACCGTAATGAAAACAAGTTCTACATCCTTTAACCGGTTTGATTGTTTTGTTAATTCATGCAACAGGTAAACCGGTGTGCAGGCACTCCCATGAACAAAAACTCTTTGATTACTCTCGATTGTTGATAATGCCTCTTCTGCCGGCACATATTCATAAGCATGTATCATATAAAAATTTGATCTGCGAAGTTCGATTAAAATTTATTCTTAGTGGTAGCTTCAAGTCATATAAATTCATGAGTAGTATCAGCCGGAGGTCTTTTTCAAAATAAATCCAGGCTCCTCAACCTGATACAGATCATTTTTTTATTTGATGAAGATCAGCGCTTTTTATTTTTAAGATGAATATTTTTGAGAAAAAGTAATATGATCGGAAATCTTACTGATACTCAAATTGATGACTTGTTACGCAGAGAAGTAATGGGACGAATTGGATGCCATACAAAAGATATGGTATATGTTGTGCCTATCAGTTATGCTTATGATGGCAAAGATATCTATGCACATACATACGAAGGCTTAAAGGTGACGATGATGCGTAAAAATCCAAATGTATGTTTTGAAGTTGATGATCTAAAAGATATGTGCAACTGGCAAAGTGCAATCGCCTGGGGAAAATTTGGAGAGATCATTGATAAAGAAGAGCGAAATACTGCCTTAAAGCTTTTGCTAAACCGTGTGCTGCCACTGGCTTCGAGTTCTACAACGCATCTTGGCGAAAGCTGGCCTTTTTATTCAGAAAAAATAGATGAAATTGGTGGTTTAGTCTTCCGGATTGAGCTAACCAAACGAACTGGCAAGTTTGAAATGACTGAAAACTCACGTAACGATAATAGATAAGTTGGATAAATTATTTAATCTATAATGTTAGTCCGATTTCGCATTAATCAAATAGCAGGATAATATTTGCGGGAATAACTATCGCGTCTGTTCATTCCTTCTCACCATACCAGCTATCTTAGGTACGCTTAGATTCGAGCTCATCTACCCTGGCAGCTTCTTTCAACAACTTCTTAATTTTTTTTTCATCAATCTCTTCAGGGGTGTAGAAGATTTTATAAAATATCTGTTTGTTAGTGCCGTGTGTAAGATAATTGTCAATATCCTTTAGTTTATTGCCATACCAAAACCCTAACAAAACTCCTGTTGAAATTCCTCCCCTGGGAATTGTGGCCGGCCAAATAATACAAATTCCTTTTTTGCCATAAAAAAAAGGGACATTGTGAGAGATTTTTTCTTTGAAGTTTGTAGGAAGATTTTCAATTATTATCTGCCTCAATACATCTACAATTATTCTTTCATTTTCAGGAAGAACCTCAAATAGTTCGAGAAGGGATTTTATTTTTATTGAGGAGCTAAGTTTCATTTATTAAAATGGGTTCTGTAACAAAGAGCTTTACCCCCGTAAATGATATGCCTTCGGTCTCACAAAAGCCCTCAAGCCCGCGTGAGAAAGCGTGAGCCCAAAGCCCGAATGTTTTCGGCCACCCCAGGGCAATGCAGCACTTACCCTGTCGCAACAATTCCAATAACCCGTACCGGCATTTATTTGTTGTAAAATAATTTCTGCTCTCTTTTTATCCGCACTATACACAGCGGCTGTTAATCCATATTCGGTATCCTGCATTAATTTTATTGCTTCCTCATCATCATTTACTTTCATAATTCCTATTATAGGACCAAATGATTCATCCTTCATCACAGCCATGTTGTGATCAACATTCAATAATACGGTTGGCTCAAAGAAGTATCCCTTAGTATCAATTTTTTTCCCGCCCGTAATGAGTGTCGCACCTTTGTCCAGGGCATCTTTTACCTGGTCTTCAAGAACAGTTATTTGTTCCTGCCTGCTTAATGGTCCAATATAAATTCCTTCCTCAACTGGTGACCCGGTCTTCCATGAGCTTACTTCTTTTACAAATTCTTCTACATACCTGTCATAAATTTTTTCATGCACATAAATTCTTTCTACTGCGCAACAACTTTGCCCATTATTATAAAAAGCCCCATCGGCTGTACCTGCCGCCACTGCGGAAATATCTGTTACATCATCGGCTATATATAATGGATCCTTGCCTCCCAATTCGCATTGGCAGGGAACCATTTTTGGAGCCAGTTTTTCATAAATATATTTCCCTGTCTTATAAGAGCCTGTAAAGAAGTACCCGTCAAACGGAAGTTCCAGCAATAAGTCCCCGACTCCACCCGCTCCAAGCGCTACATGAAAAATTGTTGAGGGAACTCCGGCCTTCTTCAGCAATTTTTCAATTTCCAATCCAGTCAGTGCAGCTTTTTCTGAAGGTTTGTACATTACTGCGTTGCCGGCGAGTAATGCCGGCACAAAAACATTTACACCTACCAGGTAGGGGTAGTTCCATGCTGAAATATTGCAGACAACGCCAAGCGGTTCATACACAATTTTTTCCTCCATTCCATTCCCATTACTCATTATTTCATCAGCTAAATATTTTCCCGCATTATCTACAAGCCATTTTATCCTGGCCCGGGCACCATTAATTTCATTTCGTGATTGTTGTAAAGGTTTGCCGGTTTCGGATGTAAGAATTGCAGAAAGATTCTCAATGTTTTCTTCCAGCAAGTTGGAAAATTTTTTTATTATTTCCACTCTTTCTGATACATGTCGCTTTTGCCAATGCGATTGTCCAAAACTTAACAATTGCATTTTTTTTTCAAGCGTTGGTTGAGTATCTTCTATAACTTCTGTTATTAATTCTTCTGTAGCAGGATTAATGATGTTCATTTTCTTTAGCTGTTGAATTTTTTATTGCTGTGATAAATTGTTGTTTAATGTTTTTAGAAAAACTATTTTCTTCTTTGTCACTCATTCTTTCGGGATGCCATTGCACACAAAGCATAAATGCCTTATTGGCCTTGTCCCTGAATTCCAGGCCTTCAATTATGTCTTCTTGTTCATCGTCATAAGCATTTACCATAAGATTTTCGCCAATTGCAGAGGGGTCAATAGCCTGGTGATGTGCGCTATTTACGGCGCCTGAACCATTGCCGGTAACCTGGTAAAGCAATGTGTCCTTCTGCGTCATTATTTTATGTTCTTTATCCAGGTTATCTTCTTTGCAATGCTTCTTATTGCCGTAAATATCCAGGTCCTGTATAAGTTTGCCTCCCTGTAATACATTTACCAGTTGCATCCCCCTGCAAATAGCTAATACAGGTAAATTTTTTTTCTGAGAATAGCGATAAATTTTTTCTTCAAAAAGATCTCTATCAAGTTGAAATATCCCAGGATTATTTTTATAATTAAGGGCCCCTTTATAAAAGGAAGGATGCACATCAACTCCCCCTGTTAGCACAAACCCGTCACATCCATAAATATCTTCCACATTGTTTTCCTCGTAAGATAATTTGATCAGTTCAAGATCATCTTGCAATTCATCCGGGGTAAACCAATTCCAGTAAAATTCAAAATTTGTTTTTGAAAAACTTATTCCAATCTTTCTTTTCATTCTCAAATTTTTAATAAACATCCTCCGGGAAATTATAATGCTCTACTATATAATTGCCTGAAATCTTCCCTGGACACAGGTTTTGGATTATTTGGATGAGCGAAATCCGCTATGGCAAGATCTGATAATGGCTCAATATGTTCCTCTTTTACTCCAATTTCGCGCAGCCGATCTGGTATATTAATTTTTGAATTAAGCTCAAATAAATATTTTACCACTGCCTCGCCGGTTTCCTCCTTTAGCTCCAGCGTCCTGGCTATTTGCTTAAATTTATTTTCAAACCCTGTTATATTAAATTCCATACCATAAGGAATATTCACAGCATTTGCCAGGCCATGATGAGTATCTAATAACGAAGAGAGCGGATGCGCTAAAGAATGTACAACACCCAATCCTTTTTGAAATGCCACTGCACCCATTAATGATGCAATAAGCATTTTACTTCTTGATTCAAGGTCGGGTTTATTCACTGCTTTTCCCAGCGATTGATTTATTAATGAAATACCTTCCAGTGCAATGCCTTCGCAAAGCGGGTGTGGCATTTTAGCAAGATAGGCTTCCATATTATGCGTCAAAGCATCCATGCCGGTAGCTGCCGTAATAAATGACGGCAATTCCATCGTCAAGATGGGATCTGCAAAAACTATTTTCGCTAATAATTTCGGTGAAAAAAGAATTTTCTTTTGATGTGTTTCATCATCAGAAATTATAGCGCTGCGCCCTACCTCGCTCCCCGTGCCGGCTGTAGTGGGTATGGTAATAAAATGCGGAACATCATTGGTTACATAAATATCTCCACCGATAAGATCATCATATTTAAAAAGATCTTCCCTGTGATTCACCCTTAATACAATTGCTCTTGCCACATCCAAAGCCGCGCCGCCACCAATGCCTATGATAGAATCCCTTTTCGTATTATCATAAACGTCCGTTCCTTTGTACACATCAGACTTAACAGGATTTTTATGGATCTCAGAAAAAACTTCAGTCGGGATATTTTTCTTTAAAAGATCGTTAATGATTTCTTTAAAAAAATCCAGTTGTGAAACTGTTGGATCAGTAACGATGAGTGGTTTTGAAAGATTATTTTGTGATAAATAATCTCCAAGCTCTTTACTCGAGCCGGCACCGAAACGGATTGTTGTTGGGAAATTGTATTGATAGATTTTGTCAAAAGTCATCAGGCGAAATTTTTGATCAAGAGGATTAAAAGGTTTAAGAGGTTCAAGAGGTTTAAGAGGTTTAAGAAGTTCAAGAGGTATTCTAAATTTAAAGTTTGGAATGCCTGGATTTCTTAATTGACTCTCATCCAAAACTGCTTAAACCCCTTGAACCCCTTGAACCTCTTGAACCTCTTAAACCTTTAATCCTGTATTGAGTTCATATAATTTCAAAATATCTCCTATACTCCCAATCCGTCACGGCTTTCAGG
>JBKJPO010000379.1:0-7318 GCA_046595095.1 Chitinophagaceae bacterium | reverse complement strand
ACCGGCACCTGTGGGTGGAGTAACGGTAACCTATACCCTAAGCGGCACAGCTTTAATCAATACGGATTATACCAATCCTGAAGCAGGAACAGTAACGATTCTTGCAGGAAATAGTACAGCCATCGTAAATATTAATGTTACAGATGATGCCATAAGCGAACAAAATGAAACGGTGATCATCACCTTGCAATCAGCGACTAATGGCTTCAATGTTGCAAGCGGAACAGTTACCCTTTCTATAATGGACAACGATATTACAGCAGGCATAATCGGGCAGGTATATAATTTCAATAATTGCTCTTCATTCGCTTCGCAGGGGTTCCGACAATACAGCGTTACCGGTCCACAAGTATGGAACTGTACGAAATTTGGAAGAACTTATACTTCGGATCCTTCAACCGATTCGGCGCTTGAGATGAATGGATTTCTCGGTGCACCTGTCGCAAATGAAGATTGGCTGATATCACCGCCATACAATTTAACGGGCACAAATATTCCTTTGCTGAAATTTTACAGCCGCACCAACTTTGCAGGAAATACATTGCAACTTAAAGTTTCAACAAATTATTCAGGCTTCGGAGATCCTTATGCAGCTACATGGATTGATCTCAATGGAAATTTTCCCACGCCCTCTACCAACACATGGACCCTTTCCGACTCTATCAACTTAGCCGCATACACGGTTCCAAATGTTTATCTCGCCTGGGTTTATACATCTACTACTTCAGCAGCGGCACGTTGGACGCTGGACGATATTAGTGTGAGGGCAAGTTGTTTACCTCCTACCAACCAGCCAACCGGTCTCAGTTTAATAGCTGGTATCAATTTCATAAACGGATCATTTACAGCCTCGGCTGCAGGTACAGTACCAGCTAACGGTTACCTGGTGATTGCCAGCACTTCAAATAGTTTATCGGCGCAACCATCAAGCGGAACTACTTATGCAATTGATGATGCCATTGGAAACGGAACTGTGGTAGCAATTGGTAGTCCTACTACATTCAATGCAACCAACCTGGTAGCAGCAACGCAATATTATTTTTTTATTTATGCCTATAACAACGCACTTACCTGTTATAATACCAGTAGTGCATTAACTGGAGCAATATCCACAAATTCTTCACCATCCTGCACCCCTCCGACTCTACAGGCCAGTAACCTGCAAGCCGCAAATATTACGGGAGCGTCTATGGATATCAGTTACACAAGAGGTAATGGCGATAATGTGCTTGTACTTGCCAGGGTAAATTCCGCCATAAATCAAAATCCAATTACTGGTGTAGATTATCCGGTGGGGAGCCAGGTAGGTTCTGGGAACTTTGTTGCTTACAATGGTACTGCTACCGGCTTTACTTATTCCTCACTCCTATCAAACACGGTGTATCATTATGCACTATATGAATATGGTACTGTAAATTTCTGTTATAATCTTGCCGCTCTCACGGGCAGTTTTATTACATCTTGTGTAACGCCGGTTAATGTAACTTCCCTGAATGCAGTGAGTGGAAACGCGTTGGTTAGCTTATCATGGACCAATCCTACTGCCAGTTGTTTTGATGAGATTATTGTGGTTGCATCAAATGCACCAATACCAGGGCAAGGCAGCGATTATACGGCGCCGGCAAATTCGAATTACACCGGGCCAAACCAGGTGGTGTACAGGGGTAGTGGAACATCAGTTACGGTGACAGGATTGACCAATGCTACAGTATATTATTTTAAGATCTTTACCCGGAAAGGAACCAATTATTCAAATGGGGTTGTGATAAATTCCAGCCCTTACGATCCTGCAGCCGGTTTTTTATACCTCTATGGAAATCTTCATAGCCATTCAAGTTATTCAGATGGCAATAAAGATGATCTTTCAAAAAAACCAATAGATGATTATCGTTTTGCAAGGGATGCAAGATGTATGGACTTCCTTGGCATTTCTGAACATAATCACTCAGGTGCAGGGATGAATATCGCAAATTACCCATTGGGATTTAATGATGCAAACATAGTAAACGGAGAAATAGGTCCTAACGGAAACTCCATAATTACACTTTGGGGAATGGAATGGGGTGTCATAAGCAATGGTGGCCATGTTTGCGTATATGGATTTGATAACCAGCTTATAGGTTGGGAAGCTGGCAACTTTAATATTTTTTGTGCTAAGAATGATTATGGTTCATTATGGAATATTATTAACGGGCAGCCAAACGCTTTTGCAACTTTAGCTCACCCCGACTTTTCTGATTATAGCAATCTTGCAAATACAGCACACAACACCATTGCAGATAATGCCATCGTGGGAATGGCAATAGAAAGCGGCCCGGCATTTTCAACCGATACTACATATGGCGACTATCCTTCACCGTTAGCCAGGTTTGATTATTATAAAACAGTTTTGGCAAAGGGTTATCGCCTGGGTGCGCAGCATGATGGCGACAATCATAACCTCACATTCGGAAGACAATCAGGGAATCGAATGGTGGTTTTAGCCACCTCCAGGCTGAGGGTTGACCTGGTATCTGCAATCAGGGACATGCGCTTTTATGCTTCGAATGATTGCAATACCCGTGTAGATTATAAAATATTTTCGAATGTAATGGGCAGTAGTCTTACAAATGCGGGTGTGCCAACAATAACCGTTAGTGTTACCGACCCTGATGCAACCGAATCTGTAGATTCCATCTACATTTATGGCGGAAAAATTGGTAACCCGGTTAACCTTGCCCCGATAAAGAGATATGCATTCAGTGCAACAATAGCCTTTGATGCTTCTGATGCAGCAAATATCCAGGCAGACAATACCACATGGTATTATTTTGCAACTATAAAACAGTCTGACGGAAATCGCATGGTCACTTCACCAATCTGGTATACGAGAAGTGATGCAGTGGTGCCTGTTACCCTTCTTGATTTTAAAGGCAGCTACAATTCTGTGACTAATTCAGTACTTCTGAAATGGAAAACAGCACAGGAAATAAACAGCAGGGAATTTATTGTAGAAAGATCCGTTAATAATGGTAATTCCTTCCAGTCTTTGGGTTCTTTAGCTGCCGCAGGCTTCAGCAGTATTTTAAAAAATTATGAATTTATCGACCCGGCTCCGGTGAATGGCACAAATCTTTATCGTCTACGCCAGGTGGATATGGATGGAAAAATTATGTACTCGCAGGTTATCGCAATTACTCCAAAAGGTAAGGCAGGAAATTATTTTTCATTGTATCCAAATGCTGCGCATGCATTTACATATCTGAATTCTACAGTAGTTGCATCAAAGGAAGTAGTTATCCAAATCATGGATGCATCTGCAAGGGTCTTGAAGCAACAAAGCTTACGTGTAGACAGGGATCACCCTGCAAGAATTGATCTTGAAGGGTTGGGGAAAGGAATTTATTTTATGCAGATTTTTTCTGAAGGGAAGAGGGTTACAGAGAAATTAATTGTACAGTAGGGCGCTAATACCGTCATGGGATACTTCTTATCCATTAGTGCATATTAGCATATTAGTTATGGTTATAAATATTCCTACTAATAAAATGTAGCTTGAACTCATGCAATATATTATTAAAGTAGTCTTTCTCATTTTCCTGGCCTATTCATCATTCGCTCAACTAACTCCCTTTGAAAAGAGCAATGGGAAAGAAACAGCCACTTATTTCGAAGTCGTAGAATTTTACAAAAATCTTGATAAGGCTTCCACGAAAATAAGTATGAAAGAAGTGGGGCCTACCGATGCCGGATATCCGCTAAATATTGTCTTACTAAGCAATGACGGAAATTTTGATCCGGCTACCTGGCATAAAACCAGCAAAGCAGTGATCATGATCATTAATGGCATTCACCCGGGTGAGCCGGATGGTATTGATGCCAGTATGTTGCTGGCAAGGGATATCGCAATCAAGAAAATTATTTTGCCGGCAAATGTTTGCCTGGCTTTAATTCCCATCTACAATATTGGTGGCGCCTTGAACAGGAACAGTACATCGCGTGTAAACCAGAATGGCCCGGCATCTTATGGCTTCCGTGGAAATTCACAAAACCTTGACCTCAACCGTGATTTCACCAAATGCGACACTAGGGAAGCAAGATCGTTTACTACAATTTTCCATGAATTAGATCCCGATATACTGATCGATAATCACGTGAGTGATGGTGCTGATTACCAATATACCATGACACTCATTACCAGCCAGTATGATAAGATGGGTGGCGACCCGGGAGAGTGGATAAAGGAAAAATTTGAGCCGGCTCTTTATGCCGGGATGAAAAAGAAATCCTGGGATATGACTCCATACGTAGACTGGTCTACTGCCACACCTGAAAAAGGTATGCAACAATTTTATGATCCACCCAGATATTCTTCCGGTTATGCCAACCTTTTCCAAACATTCGGTTTTATCACGGAGACGCATATGCTAAAGCCATTTGCTGAACGTGTAAGGTCAACATATGATTTTATGCAAACAGTTATAGAACAATCATCTCTTCATGCCAGGGAGATGAAAGACATCAGGAAGTCTATAAGAAAAAAAATCAGTGAAGAAAAGATTTTCCCCCTGGCATGGGAACCTGATACCAGTAAATTTGACCTGATAGTTTTTAAAGGATACGAACAAGGGAAAAATAAAAGTGAAGTGACAGGAAAGGAGAAAATGTTCTACGACCGCACAAAACCTTTTTCAAAAGAAATAAAATATTACAATACCTATAAGCCCATAAAGCTGATAACGAAACCAAAATTCTATCTTATTCCCCAGGGATGGCATGAAGTAATCGCGTTACTGAAATTAAATGGAGTAAAGATGTTGCGACTGGAAAAAGATAGTATGATAAACGTGGAAGCGTATCGCATTGAAGATTTCAAAAGCAGGGGGCCAATTGAAAAGCACTGGAAAAATTATAATGTCAGCGTTAGTAAGTCAAACCAAACCATCCCATTTAGGAGAGGAGATATCCTGGTTCCTACAAACCAGATACAAAACAGGTATATAATTGAAATGCTTGAGCCAACAGGGGATGATGGTTTCTTTGCATGGAATTTCTTCGACGCGATTTTACAACAAAAAGAAGGTTATAGCGATTACCGCTGGGAAGAAGCAGCGGCGGATGTATTGACGAAGAGCCCTGAATTGAAACAAAAACTGGAAGAGAAAAGGAAATCAGACCCGGTATTTGCAAATGATGCCTCTGCACAACTGGATTTCGTTTATAAGCATTCGAAATATTATGAAAAGGCACATTTAACGTATCCAGTTTATAGAGTCAAATAAAACTGAGAGTCTTCTGAAATCGCAGCATTCAAAAATGGTGGTTTAAAAAATAATTATATGAGTAGATCCATAGCCCTACTATTAATGTCGCTTTGTTTAATCAGTTGTAAAACTCAAGTAAAACTGAAAGAATTTAAATATCCGGAAGTTGGCTGGAGAGTAGCTGTGCCAAATGACTTCACCATGGGGAATCCCGAACGGCAGCGGGCTTTTAGAAACTGGAAATATTTATCGCCAAATTATAAAACAGATTCACTTTTGGCGGCGGCCAGCAAAACTCAAGGACTACTGGTAATCTCCAAAGGTTTTGAAAACGAATTGACATCATCTGTGACTCCATGTAATGTAGAAGAATATCAACTCTCAACCAGGGAATTTCAGAAAATGCATGCAATGGGTTTGGAAGATCCCGACCTAAACCTTGATACCACCATGTACTCGGAAGTTATCGATGGGGTAAAATTTGATGTAATACATTCAAAAATTTCGAACCCTCTTCAAAAGTCAAACACTAAAACCTATAATGCATTTCGGCGTGGATATAGATTCACGATTTGGGTTCACTACGACGAAGAGATTATTGGAAGACAACTAACAGGAATAGTAAGCTCTTCAAAATTCATTTAGCGCTTTTGCCACAAAAGTGATGAGGTTGAGAACAAAAGCAGAATTATTTTCTTCTCCCAAACTGCGGCAATGCGCGAGGGATTGAAGCGAAAAGCCCGCAGACCGGCGTAGCGCAGCGAAGCCGGTCGAGGACTTGTAGCGGAAAGCCCGGCCGAAGGCGCGCCCAAATCATAGGAAATTGCCTATTGTTAGTTGCTAATTAGCTGTTGTTTTCCGGCGAAATACCCTTACCTTTGCCACCCATTTTAAAAATTATTATTTAACCAAAAAATCACGGTAAATGCAGAATTATGAATTGATGGTGATTTTTACCCCAGTGCTTTCTGAAGAGGATTATAAAGCCGCTCAGAAAAAATACATCTCGCTTGTAACAGAGAACGGCGGAGAAGTAATGCACGATAATCCATGGGGACTAAAATCACTGGCCTATCCGATCCAGAAAAAAACCACTGGTTTATACTGGGTAATGGAGTACAAAGCGCCATCCATCTTCAATGAGAAGCTGAAAATCCAGCTATTACGTGACGAATCAGCTCTGCGTCACATGTTCACTGCACTCGATAAATACGCCGTCGAGTACAATACGAGAAAGAGAAGTGGTGTATCACATTCAGGAACCGAAAAAGCGGAGGCATAACATGGCAAAAGCAAATGAAATCAAGTATCTCACTGCCATTAAGCAGGAGAAGCGTCCGAAAAAATACTGCCGCTTTAAGAAAATGGGCATTCATTATATTGATTATAAAGATGCCGATTTCTTAAAAAAATTCCTGAACGAACAAGGAAAGTTATTGCCCCGCCGTTTAAGCGGAAACTCATTAAAGTTTCAGCGTAAAGTGAGTGATGCAGTAAAGAAAGCCCGTCAAATGGCGATATTGCCGTATGTAACCGATTTGCTAAAATAAGGAGGAAGCTATGCAGGTAATATTAATACAAGACGTAAATAATCTGGGCGGAGCAAATGAACTGATAAATGTAAAGAATGGCTATGCCAGGAATTACCTTATCCCAGGTAAATTTGCCACTGAAGCGAGCCCATCTAATCTTAAGCAACTCGAGGAGCGTCAGAAGCAGCTTGCCAAAAAAGAAGAAAAATTGCTGGCGGAGATTAACAGCGTGATCACCGTATTGCAATCTTCACCGCTTAAAGTTGGTGCTAAAACAGGTACCAGCGGTAAGATCTTTGGCAGTGTTACATCTGTTCAAATTGCCCGTGCAATCAGGGAGCAGAAAGGATATGAAATTGACCGTCGCAGGATTACCATCATTGATGATGTGAAAGAGCTGGGGACATTCAAAGCGAAAATCGATTTTGGTAAAGGCCAGGAGATTGAAGTGGAATTTGAGGTTACAGCAGATTAATTTTCCTAATTATTAAAAATTACAACACGTCATCTAAAAATGGGGTGTTTTTATTTTAACCATCTCAT
>JBKJPO010000367.1:0-2602 GCA_046595095.1 Chitinophagaceae bacterium | reverse complement strand
TTAATCAAAGTTCTAAAACTTGATTCAAAAAAAATTCCGCGTAATATAATACTCGGGATTCTATTTATTGGGAGTGTTCTTTATTATCCAAACAATCCACCCTTTTTAAAGTTACGCACTCCCTCTCCAATCTTAAATCCATTTTGATAGATCTCAATTTTATAGTCACCTATTTCGAATGGACTATTTTGTTTCCATTCTACATTTACTGTTTGTTTTTCACCAGTTTTATAATCAACATTTATACGTTGAGTAAATAATTTTTCTGCGCCATCTCTTGTTACGAATTTACCCGAACCAAGTGCTTCAACCGCTACCGGTGCACCGCTTGGTGAAGTGATACATACAAATATTTCTTTTGATCCACTTGGAGAAATTCTGTTTTCATCAAGATCAAAACTTATCCTCAGCTTATCAACTTTTTTGGCCTTAGTTGTTTCTTTCTCTTTTCCACTACCTTTTTCCTGCACACCTAGAATTTTAAAATTAGATGCGTGTAGTGTTGAACCAACATCAATCACATCATCTCTTTGTGTGATCACAGTTTTTGCAGAATCAAATTCTTTCTTTACATAATCACGCTCCTCAGTAACCACTCTTTTTTCTGAGGTAAGCTGAATTTTTTCTCCTTGTAACTTTTCGATTTCCGCGATGTAAACATCAATATTACCATTGAGTTCATTGATCATTTTTTTTGCCTGTGCAAGTTCTGATTTTGAAGCATTCTCTTTTTTCAGGATTGTCTGTATCCTTGATTTCAGATCTTCGATATCGCGATCTTTTGTGCTGAGTAAACTATCGGCTCTTGAATTAGTTGTTTTAAGCATGTCAAGACGCATTGTAGCATCATTAAGTTCTTGCTGCAGCTCATTTTTGGAAGAATCAGCTACTACAATTTGAGAAGTCAATACCTGCTTCTCTTCTGTAGTTTGATTTTTGTCCCAAATAATATAACCCCATGTACCCAACAATGCAATTAACAGGCCGCCCAATAAAATATTGCGAGTACTGTTATTTCTTGGTGGTGGAGTTGTTTGCGGTGATGTTGATGCCGAGGGGAAGTTTTCAAAGCTCATGTGAAAATGGTTTTTATTAATGAATAGATTTTAACTTGTAAGGAATATTTTCTTTCGTTATAATACCAGAACTTTGGTTCGAAAATTAATTATTCCGGTTATGTTTTTTCCAAAATCATGCCAAAATAGGAGCCTATTCAAAAGGTTGCATCCAAAAAAAATAATTTTCACACAGTAATTAAGCTGAATCACTTGTATATACGTGTTGATTATGGTTGATAAAATTTTAACAGATTGGCAAAAGAATAAATTCAAGAATATTTATTGGCTTGAAGGCGAAGAGGAATATTTCATTGACCAGATAATTGATTACGCTGAAAGCAAATTACTACAGCCAGCGGAAGCTGAATTTAACCTTACCGTTTTTTATGGTAGGGATGCTGCCTGGAATGATGTGATTAATACTTGCAGGAGATACCCCATGTTTGCTGAAAGGCAGGTGGTTATATTAAAGGAAGGCCAGCAAATGAAAGACATTGATAAATTATTGGCTTATGTTGAGAAACCTCTGTCTTCTACTATCCTTGTCGTTTCATACAAGGGCAAAAAATATGATGGAAAAACGAAATTTGCAAAATCGCTTAAATTATATGCAGAAGTTTTCACAACAAAAAAACTTTATGACAATCAACTCCCTTCATGGGTGAGCGCTATGGCAATATCCAGGGGGTATTCTCTTAATCAGAAAGCCCTTATGCTTCTGGTAGATCACATTGGAAATGACCTGAGCCGTATTGCAAATGAACTCGACAAGGTGATCATCAACCTTGGAGATCAAAAGATCATTACTGAAGATCATATTGAACAATTCGTAGGAGTAAGTAAAGAATATAATATTTTTGAATTGCAGGATGCATTGGGAAAGAAAGACCTTGCAAAAGCGATCCGCATTATCCAGTATTTTGAAAGCAATCCTAAAGCAGGGCCAATGACTTTATTACTCGGAACTATGTATAATTTCTTTAGTAAGATATATACTATTTTTGGGATGAATGATAAAAGTGAGAAAGCCCTTTTACCAGTATTCTACTTCAATCAAATAGCTGTAAAACAAGCATTAGCAACAGCTATGAATTATGATTTTAATGGCATTGAAAAAGCAATTATGCTCCTGCATGAATACAACCTTAAAAATATAGGAATTAGAAATTCAGGCACGCCTGAGGCTTCATTATTGAAGGAGCTTGCTTATAAGATTGTGCATATGTGAAAATTGTTCAAAACGTTTAATTCGTTTAATTCTTTTAAGACGTTTAAGCCGCCTTAAAAGAATTAAACCTTAAACTTCTTAAACGAATTAAACATTAAACGTCTTAAACGTTTTAAACGAATTAAACCTCTTAAACCTCAAACCCCGCCTTCTTTGAAATATCTCATAGTCGTATTTAGTTTATTTTCTTGTATAAGTTTTCATAGTTGCAGTGGAACGCGTGCTTCAGGAACTGCAACTGTTTCTGCTAAAAATAATAATATTTCTTCCTTGCCACCAGGCAGATCTGCAAAAAGCATCCTATCCCACAACATCA
>JBKJPO010000186.1:0-5516 GCA_046595095.1 Chitinophagaceae bacterium | reverse complement strand
ATCCTTACTCAAAGGGAGGAAGAACAATTACTCAAAGAGTTCAACGACACAGCATCGCAGTATCCAAAAGATAAGACGATAGTTGACTTATTTGAGGAGCAGGCGCATAAGACACCTGGAGCAATCGCGGTAGTATTTGAAGAACAGAAACTCACTTACCGGGAACTTAATGAAAGAGCCAACAGGCTTGCAAATTATTTAAGAAGCAAAGGCGTAAAAGCTGAGACGCTGGTTCCGATCTGTATTGAGCGAAGTGTGGAGATGATAGCGGGTATCCTGGGTATTTTAAAATCAGGCGGAGCTTACGTTCCAATCGATCCTGAATATCCACAAGACAGAGTTAGGTACATGCTTGAAGATATTTCCGCAAAAGTAATTCTGGTCAATAGGGAGAGCAAACTAAGACTGCCTTCTCTCCAGGATCTAAAAATAATTTGTCTTACCGAGGACTTCGATGAGATATCCAAACAGCGTGGCGATAATCTAAGTTTAATGCTCGAACCTAACGCTCTTGCGTACGTGATTTATACATCAGGTTCAACGGGCAGGCCGAAAGGCACGTTGATAGAGCATGGCAATGTAGTGAGCCTGGTTAAAGGTGTGGATTATGTTTCTTTAACCAGTGATGATAAATTGCTTTCAACTGGTTCCCCATCTTTTGATGCCACGACATTCGAATATTGGGGAATGCTACTGAATGGAGGGGAGTTGATATTGTGCACGGAAGACAAGTTGTTAAATCCCGTGGAGCTGAAGGAGGAAATCGAGCAGCGGGGAGTAACAAAGATGTGGTTCACATCAAGCTGGTTTAATCAACTTATAAATACGGACATAAGCATCTTCAAAACACTCAGAACGATACTGGTTGGTGGAGAGAAATTATCAGAGACCCATATCAATGAGTTAAGGCAAACTTATCCGGGGATTAATATCATCAATGGATATGGTCCTACCGAGAATGCAACATTTTCTTTAACCTACCAGGTAAAGGAATCAGAAGTAATCGGCACGATCCCGGTTGGTCGTCCATTATCAAACAGGGAAGCCTATATATTAAACGAGTCAACAGCGCTAGTTCCGGTTGGTGTATCGGGTGAGATCTGTTTGGGCGGATCGGGGTTAGCGCGTGGATATTTAAACCGGGAAGATTTAACGGCAGAGAAATTTATTATGAATCCCTTTGATAAAACGGGGGTTTCAAGACTGTATAGAACGGGAGATTTAGGTCGTTGGTTACCGGATGGCGATATTGAGTATTTGGGGCGGATAGACGAGCAGGTGAAGATCCGTGGATACCGGATCGAGCTTGGAGAGATAGAGATGGTGCTTATGCAAAGTGGGCTGGCAAAGCAAGTTGTAGTACTTGCCCGTGAATATGGGCATGATAAAGGTTTAGTGGCTTACGTTGTGGGTGAAGCAAACTTCAGCAAAGAAGATGCCCGCCAATACTTAAGCGAGCATTTGCCGGATTACATGGTACCACAGATATGGGTAGAACTGGAGCAGATGCCACTTACGCCCAATGGTAAGATAGATAAGAAGGGGCTTCCGGATCCCAACTTGGAAGATCCTTCTACAAGCGTCTACGCAGCACCGACGACAGAGATGGAAGCAAAACTTAGCTTAATCTGGCAGCAGTTATTAACCATAGAACGGGTAAGTATACACGATAATTTCTTTGAACTGGGGGGGCATTCATTGCTTGCCATGCGGTTGATCTCACAGTTAAGAAAAGAGCTGGAAGTAGAGCTCTCTATCAGGGAACTTTTCCTGAACCCTACAATTACGGCTCTTGCACTGCAAATAAAACAAACAGTCCAGGGCATACGATTACCATCAATAGAAGTTTTAGAATCAAGACCAGAGCTCATCCCGCTTTCTTTTAGCCAGGAACGTTTATGGTTTATTGACAAACTGGAAGGTAGTGTTCAATATCACATTCCTGCAGTTTTACGACTGAATGGAAAATTAAATTTCAATGCACTAGAGAATGCATTAAAATCAATTATTCAACATCATGAAGTATTGCGCACCGTATTTTTAGATGAGGATGGGACCGTTAGTCAACATATTAGAAAAGCCGATGATTGGAAATTATTGCACACTGACCTGTCTGGAGTCGAAAAGAAGCCTGGCGATGTGAATGAATATGTAGACAAGTTCATCAATGAGCCATTCGACATCTCGAAAGATTACATGTTACGCGCTAACCTGTTTAGGCTAACAAGCGATGAATACTTATTTATTGTAATCATCCACCATATCGCGGCAGATGCCTGGTCAATGCCTCTGATAATAAACGAAGTAACAGAGCTATATCACTCTTATGATGCCGGGATTGAAATAAAATCATATGCACAGCAAATACAATTCGCTGACTATGCTATCTGGCAGAGAAAATATTTGCAAGGAGAGGTATTGGATAGTCAAATTGGATATTGGAAAGAAAAGCTGGATGGAATAACACCCCTGCAACTTCCTACAGATCATCCGAGGTCCGTAGTAAGAAGCACCCGGGGGAATTCAACCACTTTCCAGGTTGATGCCCTTCTGGCAAAGCAATTGCGCGATCTCAGCCTGCAGAATAATTGCAGCTTGTATATGACGCTGCTTGCAGTTTTCAAGATCATGTTACATCGGTATAGTGGACAGGAAGATATTAGTGTTGGTACTTCAATAGCTAATCGAAACAGGAAAGAGATCGATGACCTAATCGGTTTCTTTGTAAACACGATTGTCTTACGGAGCCACGTAGACGCTAATATAACTTTCCCTGAATTGCTGAAAGATATTCGCACTACTACAATAGAAGCATACGACCACCAGGATGTTCCTTTTGAAAAAGTAATTGAGAATGTAATAAAAGAAAGGGATGCATCGAGAAGTCCTTTATTCCAGGTTATGCTTGTCCTGGCAAACGAAACTGGGATAACAAATCTTAAACTTGGAGATATTGACCTGGTTGTTGAGCCATATAGATCAAAGATATCCAAGTTTGATTTCACATTTTTTATCACCGAATCCGCCGGGATTTTGCAAGGGGTTGTGGAGTATAGCACCGATTTATACAATCATGACACGATCCTGCGTATGACTGGTCATTTCCAGGAGTTACTTGCTGCTGTTGTCAAGTACCCCCAGGAAAAGATCAGTAAGCTAAAGATGCTGACAACGCAGGAGGAGCAGGATTTGACGCGAGGTATTAACAGATCAAGTGTTAGCTATCCAAGACAAAAAAGTATTGTTGATTTGTTTGAAGAACAAGTACAAACTAATCCTGGTGAAGTTGCATTAGTATTTGAGGGGGATGAATTGACTTTTAGTGAACTCAATATAAGAGCCAATCAGTTAGCACACTACCTGCTCAAAAAAAATATTAAAGAAGAGGCGCTCATTCCATTGTTTTTGGAACGAGGGGCTGAAATGATCATAGCAATTCTTGGTATATTGAAAGCTGGCGGGGCCTATGTTCCGATAGATCCGGATTTTCCTATAGAAAGGATAATGTATATGATTGAGGATACTGGTGCTTCGATTATAGTAACATCTGAAGAGAAGAGTAATATTTTACCGCTGGGGTACGAAATTATTAATCCATCTGCGCAAATTCTGGACAGTTTACCAGTGAATAATCCTGCGAAAAAAATATTCCCTGATCAATTGGCCTACCTCATTTACACCTCGGGCTCAACTGGAAAACCAAAGGGTGTAAAGATCCGGCATAACAATCTTGTAGATTATTTATTTGGATTGGATCAGTCAACAAAAATTAGTTCTTGTAAGTCTTTTGCATTGGTTTCAACTATTGCAACTGACCTGGGTAATACCGTAATCTTTAGTTCATTAATATTTGGAGGGGCGCTGCATGTATTTGCAATAAAAGATGTCAGTAACGCGGATCTGTTATACAATTATTTCATAAAAAATCATATTGATTGTTTGAAGATAGTGCCCTCACATTGGAAAGCATTATCAAACGATAACTTATTACTTCCTTCAAAACTTTTGGTTTTTGGTGGAGAAGCATTGCAGTCGGAGCTTGTTGAAAAGATTCATCAATCAGGTACTCCATGTACGATTGTCAATCATTATGGGCCAACAGAAACAACAATCGGTAAGCTTTTACATGTAGTAGAAGTTGAAAAAAAATACAACAAAACAATCCCGATTGGAAAACCATTTTCCAATACATCGGTGTACATACTGAATAAAGAAATGAACGTATGCCCGGTTGGCATTCCCGGGCAATTATTTATTTCTGGAGAGGGTGTTTCTATAGGTTATTTAAACAATGAAAATTTAACGAACGAAAAATTTGTTATTGACCCATTCGATAATTATGGTGATAGCAGGATGTATGCAACCGGGGACCTGGTAAGATATCTCCCTGATGGCAACATAGAATTTATTGGTCGCGTGGATGACCAGGTTAAGATACGCGGTTACAGGGTAGAACTCGGAGAGATTGAGAGCATTATCCAGCAATCGCACCAGGTGACTCATGCTGTGGTGATTGCGCGTGAAGACAAATATGGAGAAAAAAGATTGATAGCTTATGTAGTCCCTTCTGCAACATATGATAAAGATGATATCATCCGGAATTTGAAAGAGGAACTTCCTGAGTATATGTTACCAGGATTCATCGTTGAACTTTATGAGATGCCTTTATCTGCAAATGGTAAAATAAACCGTAAGGCTTTACCAGATCCAGGCCTCACAGAGGATGCAGTTAGGCAGTTTGAAGCGCCACGTAATGCCCAGGAACAAACACTGGCTGAAATCTGGCAAGATGTTCTTGAAGTGGAAGAGGTTGGAATTCACGACGATTTCTTTGAGTTGGGCGGACATTCGCTTTTGGCAATCCGGCTTATTTCAGCAGTACGTAAACAGTTGAAAGTTGAGATGCCGATCAGTGATATATTTGATTACCCTACAATAGCCGGGCTGGTAGCTCAGTTTGAGAAAAACTCCAGGACAAATATTTTGCCTGCTATAGAGCTTTTAAATCCAAGGCCCACACGCATCCCATTATCTTTTAGCCAGCAGCGTCTATGGTTTATCGATAGGATGCAAGGTAGTGTTCAATACCATGTGCCCGCTGTACTTAACCTGGTTGGGTATATTAATTTAGAGGCGCTTCGCTTTTCCTTAAAATCAATTGTGAAACGTCATGAAGTATTGAGAACTGTATTCATTGAAGAAGATGGCGAAGTCTTCCAACTAATAAATAACAAGGAGCATTTTGAATTAACAGTTAACAATGAGAATATTTATAAGCACGATCAAAATGCGCTTGGAGAGTATATCCATAAATTAATAAATCATCCTTTCGATCTTTCCCAGGATGATATGCTCCGGGCAGAACTGATCAGGATTGATGATGATCACCACCTTCTCGTAGTGATCATCATCACATTGTTTCGGATGCCTGGTCAAGATCAATCCTTGTGAAAGAGGTGGTTGAATTATATACTTCGTTTACGCTTAACCGGGAGGCAGTGTTGGGATCTATCCCC
>JBKJPO010000114.1:0-10383 GCA_046595095.1 Chitinophagaceae bacterium | reverse complement strand
TAAAATTTTTTGAAAATCAACCGTATATTTTTGGGGAAAATAATTGCATAAAAAAGAACCACCAATTGGCAGCTCTTAAATTGATTCCTATGCTCATCAATGTAGAATAATTATCTTTTGTTTAATGTTCGTTCCATCTCTCATGCTTATTAATTCAAATCCTACTAACCGACTGAATTGAGTTCAATTTCACTGCAGATGCATTTATACAATTTATCATCAATAAAGAAGATGAAATAGAACTATATTCTATTTGATTGCTTTCGTCATAACATAGTCATTCATAAAGTATCCACTTCCAATATCAATATCTTCTTCACGACTCACCACAAAACCTAATTTTTGATAAAAAGTTTTTGCCTTGTTAAAACGATTCACATTCAATTCGAGCTGAACAGCACCGTTGAGTTTTATTTCATTCATCACATGATCGAGCAGAAATTTTCCAAGACCTTTTCCTTGCTGGTCGGGTAATACATAAATTTTGTGGAGGCGGAAATTACCGGAAATATCTGCTTTGGAATAAGATGCAAATCCGAGAGGGACCTCATCGTCATATAAAACCATGAACTGATGGCTTCTGACCTGGTGTTCCAATGATTCAGTGCTATACATGAGATCCAGCATATATTCAAGCTGTGCCGGACTTAATATTTCTCCATAAGCAACTGGCCAGATCCGGTGAGTTAACTCCTGGATAACAGGAATATCTTCCTGACTTGCGTTTCGGATTTCCAGCATAAATCATTTAATCTTTATCAATATCTGCGGTGCAAAAAATGGGCGTGACTGATTGTCTTTTACGATAATATCGTAGAAATAAAGTTCTTCACCCCTCTGCAGCGTGCGGGCAATGTTGGTTTTCCAAACTTCAGGTAGGGGAGTTTTATGAAATACATCACCTACTGTGGTAAACTTAACCTCTTTTTTGCCGCTTTCTTCATTTTCTACAACTCCTTTGCGCCGGTACACAAACCCAAAAGACGATACCGGGTAAACGTTATTTTTACTATCGGAAACTTTAATTGGAAGACTGGCAAGTTGAACAGCTTCTTCGAGAGTAACAGTTACAGTGTCTTTATTTCTACCCAGGAATGCATGAACAACCGGGGGCTTGAACTTGGTAATTTTAGTGATCTCTCCATTCTTCGGCTTTTTTACAACCTGGGCATTTGTTGCCATGCTGGAAAGAAAAAATACAACCGTAATAAAAATTGTTATCTTGATTTTCATAATTAAATATTGGTTTCTAAAGCCTGGCCAGGGTTTCTTCTATAAGCCTGATCCTATCCTCTGCATCGCTTTTCTTTTTCTTTTCCAAATCTACTACTTCCATTTTGGCATTCCGGATGAAACGCTCATTACTTAGCTTCATCTCCACAACATTTAAGAATCCTTTAAGATATTTAAGGTCCTTGAGCAATTGATCTTTTTGAATGCCTGTGTCCTGCTCCGCAGTACTTTCTATATAAAATTTTTCTTTTTGTACAACTACTGCAAATGTTTTTGTAACGGGCTCATCGGTGTAACTTATGGAACCGGCATTTACCTGTTTAGCCAACAATGGTGCGATATCCCTGTATATTGATTCATCACTAGCCTGGATGTGTAAACTGATCTTTTCCTTTGGCTTGATGTTGTTTTTATTCCTCCCATCCCGCAGCGCAGAGATTATCTCTTTCAAAAATTCACCTTTATTAAGAATTACCTGGTCGGCTCTAACTGTTTTATCAAGTATTTTAACCGTAAGATCATCATCCTGTACTTTCAGTAAATGATAAATCTCCTCGGAAATGAAAGGCATAAATGGATGCAAGAGTTGCAGCAACCCTTCGAAGAAGGAAATTGTTTTTTTGTATACGAATGTTTCAATCGGTTCATCCAGGCCGGGTTTAACCCATTCAAGATACCAACTGCAGAAATCGTCCCATATCAACGAGTAGATGATCTTTAATGCTTCGCTGAGCCTGAACTGGGAAAATAATTTTTCAACCTGGCTATGTACTTCGTTTAACCTTTGCTCAAACCATTGAATGGCAAATTGGTTATGAACCTCTTTTGTATCACCTGGTTGGCTGATGAGCGGACTGGGTGAATTACACTTTTCTTCCCAAATCTTTATGAGTTTGAGGGCGTTCCACATTTTGTTATTGAAATTCCTGCCTTGTTCAAGTGCAGCCTCATCAAACAGGAGATCATTACCGGCAGGTGAAGCGATCATGATACCAAATCTTACTGCATCTGCACCATATTTATCAATGAGTTCAAGCAGATCCGGTGAATTTCCTAATTGCTTACTCATTTTTCTTCCCTGCTTATCGCGAACCATACCGGTGAAGTAGACATCTGAGAAAGGTTTCTCTTGCCTGAACTCCATCCCCGCCATAATCATCCGTGCCACCCAAAAGAAAATGATATCCTGCCCGGTAACGAGTACGGATGTAGGATAATAATAATTTATCTCTGCGTTATCCGGTTCATTGATCCCATTGAATACCTGTATGGGCCATAACCATGAAGAAAACCAGGTGTCCATTACGTCTTCATCACGGCGGAGCATACCCGAATTTATACTTGCAGGCCCATACTTTAATTCCATGGCCGCTACAGCTTCGTACTCATCCGTCGCAACTACCATATTTCCTTTATCGTCGTACCATGCGGGAATCTGCTGGCCCCACCAGAGTTGCCTGCTGATGCACCAATCCTTCACGTTCTCCAGCCAGTATTTATAAGTTGCTAAAAATTTATCTCCCGGATGAATATTCACTTCTCCATTCATGACCCCGGCAAGAGCAGGCGCAGCAAGCTTTTTCATTTTTACAAACCATTGTGTAGATATTTTCGGCTCGGCTATAGCGTTAGTTCGCTGGCTGTATCCAACCCTGGTAAGGTAATTTTCTTCTTTTGTGATCAGTTCTTTTTCTGTAAGCAGTGCAACTACTTTCTTTCTTGCTTCGAACCGGTCTTCACCTACGAAGATCTGCGCCGCCTCGCTAAGCGTACCGTCTTCATTCAAAGTATCTACAACTTCCAGTTGATGTTTTAAGCCAAGGTTATAGTCATTGATATCGTGGGCAGGTGTTACTTTAAGCGCGCCTGTTCCAAAATCTTTATCAACATATTCATCGAAAATTACGGGGACAGACTTGTTGATTAGTGGAACAATTACTGATTTCCCTTTGAGATGGAAATAGCGCTCATCATTTGGATTCATACAAACTGCCGTATCACCCATAATGGTTTCGGGACGCTGTGTAGCTATAATGATATGATCCGTCTGCCCTTCGCCGTTAGGAGCAACGGCATATTTGATGTAATACAATTTTCCGGGTACTTCTTTGTATTCAACTTCTTCATCGCTCAATGCTGTTTTAGCAACCGGATCCCAATTGATCATTCTTGCTCCCCGATAGATCAGGCCTTTATTATAGAGATCCACGAAAACTTTGATCACCGCCTTATAGTAATGATCATCCATGGTGAAAGTAACACGGTTCCAATCCACACTACAGCCTAAACGCTGTATCTGGTTGTAAATAATTCCGCCATATTTTTCTTTCCATTCGAATGCATATGCAAGAAACTCCTCACGGCTAAGCTCCTTTTTCTCTATACCTTTTTCTTTTTTCAACATCTCTACAACCTTGGCTTCAGTTGCAATTGAAGCATGGTCGCTTCCCGGAACCCAACATGCATTGAAACCATTCATCCGGGCTTTGCGCACAAGGATGTCCTGAACAGTTTCATTTAATGTATGCCCCATATGCAATACCCCTGTAACATTTGGAGGAGGGATTACTACTGTATACGGTTTGCGTCCATCAGGCTTACTGTTGAAATAACCTTTCTCCTGCCAATGCCTGTTCCATTTTTCTTCAATAGCTGTAGGCGAATAATTCTTTGATAATTCCATTTCTTCAATTATATGTTTGCCACGGCGATTAAAATGTGTTGTAATAAAAATCGCTTTGCCTTATATGATGTTGCTGCGTGAATGCCAAAGATAATAATACTGAGCCTTACTAATAAAATTAGTAATTTCGTATACCAAAATATTTACAACTTGTACGCGATCGTTGATATTGAAACAACTGGTGGATATGCTGCTGCCAGCGGTATTACAGAGATAGCCATCATTATTCATGATGGGGAAAAAGTGCTTGAACAATTTGAATCGCTTGTAAGACCGGCTTATAATATTCCTTCTTATATCCAATCGCTCACAGGCATTACAAACGTTATGGTGGAGAACGCGCCTGGATTTGGAGAAATTTCTGCGAAGGTCTTTGCATTGCTTCACGACAAGATCTTTGTTGCGCATAATGTAAACTTCGACTACTCATTTGTAAAACACCAACTGTTACATTCAGGCTACGATTTGAATGTGCGAAAACTCTGCACTGTAAGACTGGCAAGGAAGTTAATTCCAGGATTGCCAAGTTATAGTCTTGGAAATCTTTGTCGCTCTGTAAACATTTCTATAAGTAATCGTCATCGTGCCGGTGGTGATGCAATTGCAACAGCTGCATTATTTTCTTACCTGGTAAAGCAGGATTTGAAGGGAGAATTATTAGTAATGTTGAAAGGAAGGAACAAGGAACAGCATCTTCCGCCAAACCTTCCTGCTGCGGCTGTTTGCAAACTTCCGGATCATCCTGGCGTTTATTATTTCCACGACCAGAAAGGGAAAGTGATTTATGTAGGGAAAGCTAAAAGCTTATCCAAAAGGGTTTCCAACCACTTTACAAATAATGCTCCCGGTCGCCAGAAACAGGAATTTCTCCGTAATATCTATGATGTAAGTTACCAGTCATGTGCCACAGAGCTCATGGCATTCATTTATGAAAGTATTGAGATTAGAAAGTTATGGCCTCAATATAACCGGAGCCAGAAAAGATTTGAACAGGCCTATGCACTGTATGCTTTTGAAGACCAACGTGGGTATCTGCGTCTTGCCATTGAAAAAAAGAATAAAAATCTCCAGGCATTATATACATTCAACCTCATTACAGAAGGACATGGATTATTAAGAAAATTAATGGAACAGTTTGACCTCTGCCCAAAACTTTGTCACCTTCAGCATGCCTCGATAGCATGCGTGCACATGGCATTAAATAAGTGCAGGGGAGCGTGTATGCAGGAAGAAACTGCTACAACCTATAATCAGCGGGTGTATGAAGCGATTAGCCATTTGGAGAATGAACTTCCTTCTTTTGCAGTCGTGGATTGTGGATTGCTAAAAGAAGAACAGAGTTGCGTACTTATTGAAAAAGGGAAATTTTATGGAATGGGTTATGTGCCGGCTGATGCGGATATACGTGACCGGGAGCAATTAAAGAATCACCTAACTCCATATGCTGAAAATGATTATATCCGTGGACTCATATATCAACATGCATTGCACAATCCTTCTAAGCGAATTAGTTTCTGAGCAAAATTTTTGATTAGAAAGTGATTAGCAGAATTTAATTTAAATCCAGGAAAACTAAAATTACAAATGTCTTATTCCAATATTATTTCTTCCAAATTAAATATTGATCCAAAACAAATCGATGCGGTTCTCTCTTTGCTTGATGAGGGTTCAACAATTCCTTTTATAGCCCGGTATCGTAAAGATAAAACCGGTGGGCTTGACGAAGTTCAGATTCAACATATACAGGAAGAGCAGAAATTTCAGAAAGAGTTTTCAGAAAGAAAGGAATTTATAATTAATACGATAACAGAGCAGGGAAAGTTAACAGATGAACTGCTTGCTAAAATCAATGCAGTACTGACCAATAATGAGCTTGAGGATCTTTATCTCCCCTTCAAACAGAAGAGAAAAACCAAAGCGTTAATTGCAAAAGAAAATGGTTTGGAACCACTGGCCCTGTTAATCCTTGAACAAAAGAATACAGATATAAAAGTAACAGCAGCAAATTACCTGAATGAAAAAATATTGTCTGCAGATGATGCCCTGCAAGGTGCCAGGGATATCATTGCCGAGATGATCAATGAGCAGGCAGAACTTCGTGCAAAGCTTCGGAAATTGTTTGAGCACAAAGCCCTAATGGAAAGTAAAGTGGTTAAAGAAAAAGCGACCGAAGGAATAAAGTATAAAGATTATTTCGATTTCAGCGAGCAGATACATAAAATGCCATCGCACAGAATTCTTGCAGTACTGCGCGGGTTCCTGGAAGGATTTCTGCGCATCTCTATTTCGCCTGGCGAAGAAGCTGCCCTGGAATTGATAAATAATGAATTCATAAAAGGAATGTCGCCATCTTCTGAAGAGATTAAGAAAGCAGGTAAGGACGCTTACCGGCGCTTACTTCAACCCAGCCTGGAATCAGAGTTTCGAACCGCTTTAAAAGCAAAAGCTGATGAAGAAGCCATTAATGTATTTGCAGAGAACCTTCGCCAGCTCTTGCTTTCATCTCCCCTTGGGGGCAAAAGAATATTGGCAATAGATCCCGGGTATCGTTCTGGATGCAAAGTAGTTTGTCTGAATGAAATGGGGGACTTGAAAATAAACGAACTCATCTACATACATGAAGAAAACAAGCTTGAAATTTCTTCTGCAAAGATCAGGCAGTTGGTTGATCAATATAAAATCGAGGCGATCGCAATTGGCGATGGAACCGCAGGGAGGGAAACAGAAAAATTCATAAAGAACCTAGGATTAGACTTACCGGTATTCCTGGTAAACGAAGATGGCGCATCGGTTTATTCAGCTTCCGAGATCGCAAGACAGGAATTTCCTGAACACGATGTTACGGTGAGAGGAGCTGTGAGTATCGGCAGAAGATTGCTTGATCCGCTTGCTGAATTGGTGAAGATAGACCCTAAGAGTATTGGGGTAGGGCAGTATCAACATGATGTAAACCAGTTCCGGTTAAAGGAGCGTTTAGACCAAACCGTTATTAGCTGTGTAAATGCCGTTGGTGTAAATGTAAATACTGCGAGTAAGCATCTTCTTGCATATGTAAGTGGAATCGGTTCAGTAATTGCGGAAAACATTATTAGATACAGGAATGAAAAGGGAAGTATTACCGACAGGAGGCAATTACTGGAAATTCCCCGGCTGGGTGCAAAAGCATTTGAACAATGCGCAGGTTTTATCCGGATAAAAGGAGGCAAAAATTCACTTGATGCAAGTGCTGTGCATCCTGAAAGTTATACTGTGGTAAACAAACTGGCAGCTGATCTTGGAGTAGCTACTGAAGAGCTGATTGGAAATGATGAACTTCTTAAAAAAATTGATATCCGGAAGTACAAGGAATTTGGGGAACTAACGGTTAAGGATATTGTAGCCGAATTAAGGAAACCGGGACTTGATCCAAGATCAGAAGCGCAGGTTTTTGAATTTGCGAATATCTATAAAATGGAGGATCTAAGTATTGGCATGATCGTACCTGGGATTGTTACTAACCTTACCCGGTTTGGAGCATTTGTAGATATCGGCGTAAAGCAGGATGGCCTGGTGCATATTTCAGAGATAGCCAATAAATATATCCAGGATCCCGGAGAAGTATTGAAACTTGGTCAGCATGTTAATGTTAAAGTAACTGAAGTAGATATTCCGCGTAAGCGCATTGCACTCTCAATAAAGCAGGCTGATGACAGGCCCAGGGAAGTGCATCTTCCAGCACCTAAGATGGAGAAATTAATTAGCAAAAAAGATGAGCCTCTACTCGAGATTGGTGATGCACTCGCTATTTTGAAGAAAAAATTTGAGAGATAATTATTCTTGTTAAGGGCGATTGTTAAGAGCTAAGTTAGGTCGTTGAGCATTTGGATAAAATGCTGTCTTGATATCAATGTTGCACCAAGCGATCTCAGGTGAGGGCTATCTACCTGGCAATCGATCAATTCAATACCTTCTTTTTTTAATTCGGCTACATACCGGATAAATGCAAATTTACTGGCATTGCTCACAGTGCTAAACATGCTTTCACCAAAAAATACTTTACCCATTCTTATCCCGTACAAGCCGCCCACAAGTTGTCCGTCTAACCAGGTTTCTGCGCTATGTACATGTCCTGACTTGTGTAATTTGCTGTATACAGAAATGATTTCTTCAGTGATCCATGTACCGGGCTGCCCGCGACGGACAACTTTTTTACAATTGTTTATTACACTGATAAAATTTTTATTAATGGTAAATCGGAATTCCCCTTTGTTTAAAACGGAGCACATGCTTTTGCTTGTATTTAAATCATTTGGGAATAATATGCATCGGGGATTAGGTGACCACCAGCAAATCGGTTCTTCTTCAGTGTACCATGGAAAAATACCCATTCTGTACGCGAGGAGTAGGCGTTCCTCAGACAAGTTGCCACCAATAGCTAATAATCCATCATCGTCAGCTTCATCAACGGGTGGGAAATAAAGTTGATCCGGGTTTAGTAATGCAGGCAAAAGAAAATCTTTATTTAGTCAGGAGTTACATATTATCGGTTGTTGCGAAATAAATTATCCGCGTGATAGAACTTCGATGGTAGCTCCGATACCACGTTCAGTAATCGCGTCGCACATGGGTTTTAAATTGTCATATGAACCTTCTTTAACCGCATATTGTCCTTTTGTGTGAATCAGCATTGCACATTGCTCTGCCTGTTCTTCATCATGACCGCATATATCAATCAATGCCTTTATCACCCATTCAAACGTATTTACTTCATCATTCCAAACAATAAGGGAATAATTATTTCCTTCGAGAGTCATCACATCTGTATCCTCGTGGAGCTCAGGTGCAGTAAAGGTTTTTGTTGTTGCCATTTGTTGTAATGCAAAAATAATGGATAATCGTTGATTTGAGGGCATGTATGTTGGGCAGAAGGAGTAGGCGGTAGCAGTTGGCAGTAGGCAGTAACTGCATTACATCGTTCACACTTTTGCTTGATGCAAACTGATACTGCCACTGCCAACTGCCAACTGCCAACTGCTACTGCCTCCTGCCAGCTGCCACTCCCAACTCCTCCATCTGCCTGTGATCATTTATCTTTACTTCAAATTAAAAGATCATGATCAAAGTAACAGGAATTGGCGGTGTGTTCATTAAAGCAAAGGATGTTAAAGCTATAACCGCCTGGTACGAAAAGCATTTAGGCATCGAATTTGGTAGCAACAGCTATGTTGATTTTAAATGGGAAAATAAAAATAATCCCGGAGTGCCGGGCCATTCTGTTTTTTCTTTTTTTAAAGAAGACAGCACCTACTTTGCACCCAGTGACAAAGGTGCGATGCTGAATTTCAGAGTTAAAGATCTGCAGGAACTGGTAACCGAATTGGAAAAATCCGGTGTGCAATTGGTAGGGGAGGTTGAAGAATTTGAATATGGAAAATTTGGATGGATCATAGATCCTGAAGGAAACAAGATTGAACTTTGGGAACCGCTTGATGAAAAATTATGACCCGGTATTGAGGTCTGGCATTAATAATTAAAAAAAATATGAAAAAAATAAGCATTTGTTTTTTTGCTATCACAGTTATATTAATTTCCCTGAATGCTGATGCTCAACAAAAGAAAACCATATCACAAAAAACAAGAACTACAGTTGCTGCAAAAATAAAATTCAAAGAGCCATCATTTGCAGGTCTGATTAATGTAGAAGAAATATCAGATATTAATCCTCGCCAACTCGGGTATGATGCAGTGAGAATGCTTTCACAGGACTACAGGGTGCCATTGGCATTTAGTGATAAAACATTCCGCGGCAAGACTTGATTAAAACGGGGAGAGTTTATTGTGCATTTTAATACAGCCCTTGAAAGTACGAGGAGTTTCATGGACTCCTTGAAGTATGATACTTCACTTATAAATACTTATGATAAACATGCCTCTTACATTACGAGCGTAGGGCAAATAAAGGATTTGAAATCATCAAGTGTATTCTTTCCCGCTGTTCAATCCATGTTGGAACGTTGGGGAATTGCTGCTATGTTTACTAAGGCTAAGCTGCTAAATGCAAACGCAACAATCAGTGAAGGGGAAGTTTATGATATCCTCAAAGTAACGATGGGATACGTGAATGCAGGTATTTCAAAACGAGCTGTTGCAATAAAACGGGAAGTATTTGCAATAATGCTTGCGGAAGCAATCACTCAATTACGACAACACGCTCTGCGTTTACCCAAACCCGTTCCTGATAAAGTTAGTGATACATTTTATATAAAGGTACCGTACGATACATTGAAGAAGTACCCTTGATTTTTGTGATTGGAAGTGATTTACCTGGAATCTTTTCGATCATGCATAAACATCAACGTTTAGATACAATTTTCATGTGAATCTCTTGCAATGTGAAGACACCAGAGACAGGGAATCAAATTATGACCTACTTATTTTTAATAAGAGAAACCGGGAGCAGGTTGACCGGAGATTCAGGCTGCCAGGTA
>JBKJPO010000009.1:0-5827 GCA_046595095.1 Chitinophagaceae bacterium | reverse complement strand
TCAAATACTACCGCAATATTATCCGGTGTCTTTGCAACCTGTTCCTCAAATAAATCAACAATCGTTTTATCCTTTGGATAATGAGAAGGCAGGGTGGCAAAGCCCTCAAGTAAAAGCTGCCGCTCATCAAGAGATATAAAATTATTCGAAGCTAATACCGCTGATTTATCTTCAGTAAAGGAATCTAAAATGCGTTTGAAATAATTAATAATCCTTTCTATATATTCTTCAGAATAAAGGCTAGTCAGATAATTTAGCATGATACCATACTTATCTTCCCGCCTGGAAATACTCAGATCAAAATAAGTATTAGTATTTGCCACCATGGCAGCAATTGGCTCTTTTAATGTAACCGATTTATGCCGCTCGTTATAGATATGAAAATCAATATAATTAAAGATTATATCAAACACAGGGTTACGGGAATCTCTTCGATCACCAATAATCTCCACAATTTCCAATAACGGAAGTTTGTCAAAAGATTTTAAGTCCCTGGTGTTTCGGCTGATGGTTCTTAAAAATTCCTCAGTGGTTTCATTCTCCGTAAATTGATACCGAAACGGTACTGTATTTAAAAAGCAGCCAATGAGTTTATCACCATCTTCAATGCCCGGGCGACCATTAGCTACCAGGCCGATTGTGACATCACTTGTATAATTGGTAATTTTTAATAAATAGGTAAAAGCGGCTAAATAAATTTCCTTGATATGAATTTGCAACTCCTTCGAAAGATCATCTAATTTAGTAGTGAGGTTTTCGTGCAGTGGAAAAAATTTTACCTTAAATTCTTTCCTATGATTAAAGTTTACGGATTTCCGTAAAGGCAATTCTGTACGGTTATAACCTTGCAGAAACTTAATCCAAAATTCCCGTGCCACATTATTTTTCTTGAATCTTACCTGGTCAATTACATAATCTTTATATTTCGCTTTAAGGGATAAAGGCTTGTAGAAACTGTTCTCTTTAACCTTAAAATAAACCTGGCTTAATTCCGTTTGTAGTGAAGCGAAACTCCATCCATCTACAATAGCATGGTGGATTACCCAAAGAATGTTATACTCTTCAGCTTTTATCTTATAAACGTAAATACGCCACAACCCAGGTTTTGAAATATCAAATGGTGACTCCCTGTCCTTCACAAGAAAATTTTCCAGGTGCAGCTTTTGCTCTGCCGAACTCATTGCAGAAATGTCTTCGAAAAATATATCCTCGTGGGCGCTAGCGTGCACGATCTGTACAGGAAAACCGAATTTGGAAAAATCAAAACTTGACCTCAGTGATTCATGTTTATTAACTAGTAGTAAAAATGCTTTCTTGAATATCCCAAAATCAAGGTCAAAATTACTGAGCTGTGAAAAAAGTTGGTCGTGATAAATTGCCGATTCTTTATCAACCATAGTGTAATACAACATTCCTTTTTCAATGTCACTCATCGGGAAAATATCTTCCCAACCAGGAGGCAGGTATCCAGAGAGTTTACCATCATTAACTATGCTTAGCTTTAGGGTTTCAATTTCATCCCTGGTATTTTCCCATTCCTTTATTTCAGCTTCATCTTTTTGAGCGTCAATAAAACTGGCAAGGGATGCAAGATTTGTTTGTTCATAAATGCTTTTGATGGCAATTGTTTTATGCAACAACTTATTTACCAAACCTACAAGCCTAATCGCTTTTATGGAATCGCCACCAATGTCGAAGAAATTATCTCTAATGCTGATATTTTGCCTTGATAACAATTTTTCCCAAATGGACACAAGCACAATTTCCGTTGGAGATTCCGGGGCTTTGAATTCCGATGCGATAATAGTTATTCCTGGTTCGGGCAGTGCTTTTTTGTTGATTTTCCCATTTGCTGTCAAGGGCAATGTTTCGAGTTCAACCCATAAACCCGGTACCATATATTCGGGTAACTTACTCTTCAGGTAGGTGGAGATTGCACCTTGATCAAACGCTATATCAGAAACAACATATCCCACAAGTTGTTGTGTTCCTCCATCTTTCCTGGCAAGCACAATTACTTCTTTCACCAGGCCGCTTTGTAACAAAACGGTTTCGATTTCTCCAAGCTCGATCCTGAATCCCCTTATTTTCACCTGGTCATCTATCCGTCCTAAATACTCAATATCGCCGTCCGGTAACCATCGACCCAGATCCCCTGTTTTATATAATCTTGCGCCAGGAGTTTTATCAAAGGGATTGCTGATAAATTTACCGGCCGTTAAATTATCTCTATTTAAATAACCGCGTGCAAGACCGGCGCCCCCGATATGCAATTCCCCATTTATTCCCAATGGTACCGGACGCATCTCCGGGTCGAGGATGTAGGCAGTCAATGTGGGGATCGGCTTACCTATATTGCTTCTTCTATCTTCAATATCTTCCCAGGTTATTTCTTTATAGGTTACATGCACCGTAGTTTCGGTTATCCCATACATGTTTATCAGCTTCGAATTCTTGTATGCTTCTTTCCAAGGTCTTAACTTCGAAAGATTTAGTGCTTCTCCTCCAAAGATGACGTACCTGACCAGGTGCTCTTCAGTTATCTGGAGCATCTGATCCTGCAATACATAAAACACTGATGGAGTTTGATTGAGAACTGTAACTTTTTCTTTGATCAATAATTTTGCAAAAAGTGTTACATCTCTTGTAACCTCTTTTGGTACAACAATTATTCGTCCGCCATAAAATAATGCACCATACATTTCCCAAACAGAAAAATCAAAACAAAAGGAATGAAATAATGACCATGAATCATTTTCGCTAAAGTCATACAAGGGTTCATCATTAAAAAACAAACGCACGACATTCCTGTGCTCTATCATCGCTCCCTTTGGATTGCCTGTACTACCGGAGGTATAAATAATATAAGCTAACTGATCAGAACTAATCAAAACACCTGTGTTATCTTTAAATTCATTTTTGGTCAGCGACAATGAATCGTCTAAGGATATAATTTCAACATCAGTAAGTCCGCTAATCTTATCATAGATTTCGAGACCGCAAATCACCAATGAAGCAGCAGTATCTTCCAGCATGTAAATTATCCTATCATCCGGATAATCCGGATCTATAGGAACATATACACCACCAGATTTTAAGATTGCAAGGATACCAATTACCATTTCTATCCCGCGTTCGATACATATTGGAACCAGCTTCTCAGATACAACACCTTTTTTTATTAAAAAATGAGCCAGTTGATTTGCACGTTCATTTAATTCCTTATAAGTGAGTTGCTGGCCCTCAAAAACTATTGCAATATTACCTGGTACTTTTTGGGCCTGGTACTCAAAAAGGGAAATGATGTTGAGATCTTTTGGATATCCTATTATTCTTTTATTAAAGCCTTTGAGCAAGAGGATTTCTTCACTCGAAGTAAGCATCTGTAATCTTCCAATATTTTCTCCAGGCGCGTTTATAATTGAACCCAGTAGTTCATTGAAATGAACTGCCATTCTTTCAATTGTTTCCCTGAGATAGAGATCCGTGTTATATTCTACAGACCCCTGCAATCCATTGTCTGTTTCAGTAATAAAAAAACTAAGATCAAATTTGGTAGTCGTATGCGAAATATTTTCCCTCGTGAACAACAATCCTTTCGCTTTCAATTGCTGACTCTCAGGAGCATTCTGCAATACGAACATTACCTGGAAAAGGGGATTACGGCTAATGTCACGTTCCTTTACTACCGCATCAACAATTTTCTCAAACGGTACATCCTGGTGCTCATATGCATTCGTTGTTATTTTTTTGATTTCCTTCAGCAAAAATATAAAGCTTTCATTGGCATTTATTTGAGTTCGGAGCACCAGGGTATTTACAAAATACCCTACCAGGATTTCTACCTCCTGTTGTTGCCTGCCTGAGATGGGACTTCCAACACAAATGTCCTGTTGATTAGTGTATCTGTAGAGCAGGACTTTAAACACCCCGAGAAGGGCCATGAATAATGTAACCTGCTCTTTTTGGCAAAGTAAATTTAATTGGTTTGTAATCGTTTTCTCAATAACAAAATTTACGATCGCACCATTCTTCCCGGAAATCAATGGACGGGGAAAATCTGTAGGCAACATAAGCGGTGAGACATCCTGTAAATTTTGTTTCCAATAAGCTATTTTCTCTTCAAGAATTTCACCGGATAAATATTTTCGCTGCCAGTAGGCAAAATCAGCATACTGAAGAGGAAGGGATTTTAGAACTGGATTACGCTTCTCAATTAAAGCATTGTAGAATTCAGCTGCCTCATCAACAATTATCGAAATGGACCATCCATCAGATGCTATATGATGCATTGTAACTACGAGAATATGTTCTTCCTCATTCAAAACGATCAGGCCTATGCGAAGCATGGAATCATTACCCAGGTCAAATGGCAACTTTATTTCCCCTTCAATTGCATCCTGCAAACCCTGCGCATCAATAGGAGATTGGGATACGTCAATGATCTTCCAATTCCAATCATCATTTTCCCTGATATGCTGATAAACCAAACCATTATTGTCCTGCCTGTAAACAGTTCTCAAAACTTCATGACGGTCAACAATTTTTTTAAATGATTGAAAAAGGGCATCCCGATTAAGTGATCCTTTTAATCTAAGTACGGCCGGTAAATGATACTGCACACTCCCTTCAAACTGATCAATAAACCAGAGCCTTTCCTGGCTATACGAAAGAGGGAAATATTGTACTGTTTTCCTGTCTACATGTTTCAGTGCTAATTCATATGATTCAACTTTCTTTGATTTCAATGAATTATCAACAAGAAATGTAATGATCAATTCTTTATTCTCCTTAATGTCCTGCAATATTTTTTGATCAATAGCTACCCCGCCGGAGGTTCTTACCTGGAGAACTCCGTCTTCGGATAGAGATATATGCATTCCCTTATCCCTGGCCAACTGCAACAGATCAATTATTTTAACCATCAGTTCGTTCTAACATTTAACTCTTCCTTACTACTTAATACCGTCTTTTACATTTAGAAGAACACAACCATTACCAAATGCAATTTCCCATTTCCAGGGTATTTTGCGAATGAAACGTTCTCTCTAAATGTTTATTACTTCATATGAGCTTGTATCAATTTGCCGGGCATTTGTTAATTCCCAATCGAGGTATTTTGCCAGGCCCTCAATATCAGGGAACTGAAAGATTACAGGAATGGGAACTGACAATTGAAAATGCTTCTTTATAACAGAAACCAGTTTAATCACCATTAATGAATGCCCGCCCAATTCAAAGAAATTATCGTGTATGCCAATCCGTTCTAACCCAAGAAGATTCTGCCATAATTCTGCAATTGCTTTCTCAGTCTCAGTTCCCGGAGCAACATATTGTTGATTGGTAAGCGAGCTGAGATCTGCATCGGGAAATGCACGTTTATCTATTTTCCCATTTTTGGTAATGGGAAAACTTTCCATCTCCATCCACACAGAAGGAACCATGTACCCCGGTAATAATTTCCCGGCAAAAGATATAAGGTATTCTTTATCAAATATTCCTTCAGGAATTATGTAAGAAACCAATCGCGTGTTTCCGCTTTTATCTTCAATTGCCAAAACTACCACTTGCTTAACTTGCTCCGATGATTGCAATACACTTTCAATTTCTCCAGGTTCTACGCGGTGCCCGCGAATTTTCACCTGGTCATCCATTCTGCCCAAATATTCCATGTTACCATCCGGAAGCCACCTGCCAAGATCTCCCGTCCTGTACAGCTTGTCGCCGGCATCTTTGCCGAAATGATTGGTAATGAATTTTTGGGCTGTTAAATCCGGACGGTTGAGGTAACCTTTCGCAACTTGCACACCATCGACATGAATTTCAA
>JBKJPO010000270.1:0-10873 GCA_046595095.1 Chitinophagaceae bacterium | reverse complement strand
CAGGCTCACTGTATGTTACTAATAAAACAATCTTATCTGGTAGTTCAACACCCATGGGTTGATCTGTTTCGCCATTGATTAGGACAATCACTTCCTGCCCATCTTTCAGAAATTGCGGTGCATCGATCATGCTTGAAACAACAGTGATCTGTTCAAAAGTTTCTGTATCCATGAAGCTGTACCCAGTATCATCTTTGTATAAGAATTGATATGGCTTCTTTTCAACCCGCACCGGGAAAATAGTTTCACCACTATTCCATGTAACTTCTATCGTGCGATTGTTATCAACACCCTTTACTTTTGCCCAAACTTTTGCTGCGGCGCGTGCGGTTTTGTTCTGCCCGAATTCAACGACCGAATACAGACTTCCGTCTATTTTTAAGATCAAACCTGAACGCATATCTGCTGTGGTAGCCATATAAATATTATTAAGGCGGCAAAGGTAATTGCAAATGGGCAGTCTACAAAGAAAGCAAAGGTTTGAGTCCAATCTTTCTTAGTGTGCTTTTTTGTCTATAAAATCCTCGTGGTTCGAAAAGAGAAATTTGAACCACAAAGAGTCGAAGACACGAAGGAAAAAATGTAAATTGAAAAATGAAACCAACGCTAACATTTTTATTCATAATAATGATTTTCCGGGGCTTCGCCCAAAAAGATAGCATACCTGCACCATTTCTGCAATTCCCATTTATCCCACAGTTTACGATAATGAAAGCTGAGGACAGCACTTCATTTACACGAGAGGATTTGGGCCGTAAAAAAGATGTGCTGATCATAATCTTCAGCCCGGAATGTGAGCACTGCTTACTCCAGCTCAAAGAAATAATCTCCAACATCGGAAAGTTTAAAAAAACTGAAATAGTTATGACTACATGGTTGCCACATGAGCAAATGGTTAAATTCTATAACGACAATAACATTGAGTCTTACCCAAATATAATTATGGGACGCGATGCAAAATTTTTCTTCCCGGTACACTTCGGCCTTAAAATACTTCCCGGTATTTACCTCTATGATAAAAAGCATAAGCTCAAAAAATATTTTGAACGTAATGTACCCGTTGATACCATTTTGAATTAATGGTTAATTGGTGTTTATCCATTCGGGCCCGGGTCTATAAAATCTGCACACCTGCATTGCTGTTTTACCCTATCTTCGGGAAAATTATTTTACATGAAAGTTACCGTTGTAGGAGCAGGTGCAGTAGGTGCCACTTGCGCTGATAATATCGCCCGCAAAGAACTATGCGAAGAGCTTGTACTGCTTGATATCCGTGATGGATTTGCTGAAGGCAAGGCTATGGATCTAATGCAAACCGCAAACCTGCTTGGCTTCGATACAAAAGTTTCAGGTAGTACAAATGATTATACTAAAACTGCCGGAAGCAATGTAGTTGTTATCACTTCAGGTATTCCGAGGAAACCAGGAATGACCAGGGAAGAACTGATAGGCATAAACGCAGGTATCGTAAAAGGCGTAACTAAAAATTTACTGGAACATTCTCCCGATGCAATAGTTATAGTAATCAGTAATCCCATGGATACAATGACCTACCTGGCACTACAATCCAGTGGGCTTCCAAAACATCGGATCATTGGCATGGGTGGAATTCTTGATAGCAGCCGTTTTAAATATTACCTCTCAACAGCAATCAATTGTTCCTCAAGTGACCTGCAGGCAGTTGTGATTGGTGGTCATGGCGACACAACAATGATCCCGCTAGCAAGGTATGCCAGCTATAACAGTACACCTGTATCAGATCATCTTGATGCAGAAAAACTTAAAAAAGTTGTAGCCGACACAATGGTTGGCGGTGCTACATTAACGGGTTTACTCGGCACTTCCGCATGGTATGCACCGGGTGCAGCAGGCGCTTCGCTGGTAGAGAGTATTGTGCGTGATGAGAAGAAACTGATGGCTTGCTGCGTAAGCCTTGACGGCGAATATGGTCAAAAAGATATCTGTCTCGGGGTACCAGTTATAATCGGTAAATCAGGCTGGGAAAAGATCGTTGATTTCAAATTGAATGAAGAAGAGCAATTGGCTTTTAATAAGAGTGCAGATGCGGTAAGGGCCATGAATAATGTGCTGGCGACCTTGAATGGATGATAGATAGTTGTGGCGTCATTGCGAGCGGAGCCAAGCAATCTCCGAATTGTATTGTTGGAATTGCTTCGCTCCGCCCGCTATGACGATATTTCAAACATCACATATCACAAATCAACCAACCCCATTTACAACCATCTCCTTATTTATCTTCAAAACCAATCCCTGTAATACTTTCCCCGGGCCCACTTCTGTAAATTCTGATGCCCCATCATTGATCATTGCCTGGACAGACTGAGACCACCTAACGGCACCGGTTAACTGATCAACAAGGTTTTGTTTTATTTCTGCAGGATCCATTACCGATCTTGCCACTACGTTTTGATAGATCGGGCACACTGGTATATTAAATTTCACAGCCTCAATTGCTGCAGCTAATTCTTCTTTTGCCGGGGCCATCAATGGGGAATGGAATGCTCCACCAACAGGAAGAATAAGCGCTCTTTTTGCACCTGCTCCTTTCATAAGCTCACAGGCTTTTTCCACTCCTTTTATGGAGCCTGAAATAACCAATTGCCCGGGGCAGTTATAGTTTGCTGCGACTACCACTTCATCATTGATAGAGGCACATATTTCTTCAACCTTCAAATCGTCCAGGGCTATCACTGCAGCCATGGTTGAGGGATTTATTTCACAAGCTTTCTGCATCGCTTTAGCGCGAACAGATACCAGGCCAAGCGCATCTTCAAAACTCAGGCAATTGTTGGCAACAAGTGCCGAAAATTCACCGAGAGAGTGACCTGCAACCATGCCGGGGTTTGGACTCTGTATTCCTTTGAATGCAATTACTGAATGTAGAAACACTGCGGGTTGGGTAACATCAGTTTGCTTTAAAGCATCCTCAGAACCAGAAAACATTGTATCGGAAATGCGAAAACCCAGAATTTCATTGGCTCTCCCGAACAGCTCATTAGCCCCTGGAGAATTCTCATAAAGATTTTTTCCCATCCCACTAAATTGCGAACCCTGGCCAGGAAAAATATATGCGTGAGCCATGATGATTTGAATTTATGGATAAATTGATTAATCGGATTATGCTACCCAAAGATTTAATTCATGTATTGCAAAAGAAGTAAAATCAATGTCTTCGTACGAGGTCTGATGATATAAGATTGATGAATTCATTTCGTGTAGACTCCTTTTCAAATTCTCCAAAAAACGCTGATGTGGTGGTAACAGAATTTTGTTTTTGAACTCCGCGCATCATCATACATAAATGCGAAGCTTCAATAACAACAGCAACACCATGTGGGTTAAGCGCTTCTTTTATAGCACCCAAAATCTGTGTGGTAAGCCGCTCCTGTACCTGCAGACGACGGGAGTAAATATCCACCACTCTTGCAATTTTGCTCAGACCTGTTATCCAACCGTTAGGAATATAAGCAACATGTGCCTTGCCATAGAAAGGCAGCATGTGGTGTTCGCACATACTATATAATTCAATATCTTTTACGATGATCATTTCGCTCACATCTTCGTGAAACTTGGCACTGTTGAGTACAGACTGTGCATCTTGCTGATACCCTTGTGTAATGTATTGCATTGCCTTTGCAATGCGCTCTGGTGTTTTTAATAACCCTTCTCTCCCAGGATTTTCACCCAGTAAACCAATGGCTTCCTTATAATTTTTGATAAGACCATTAGTGACATCCTCATCATACTGTTCAATCCTTTTATATGCCATAACCTTTCATGTTTAGTTTCCGAACTTATTTGACGGGGTATTCAACAAAATTTCTTTCTGTTTCGTATAACCGCACCTGTAAGTCGTGTTCCGCATTTATTTTGCTACGCAAAATATTATAAATAACGATTACAATATTCTCTGCTGTAGGGTTGAGTTCTTTAAATTCCGGAGTATCCAGGTTAAGATTCTTATGATCAAATTTTCCGATCACTTCTTCCTTCACCAGGTCGCTCAGCGATTTCATATCCATTACATAACCGGTGGCGGGATCGGGCTCACCTGTTACTCTCACTATGAGCTCATAGTTGTGCCCGTGGAAACTGGGATTATTACATTTGCCAAAAACAGCACTATTTTTTTCATCATCCCATGCAGGATTATTCAGCCTGTGCGCTGCATTAAAATGTTCTTTCCTGTATACCGCTACCTTATTCATAGTTTACAAAATAACATCAATTAAGAGAATAAGTTCAGCATCGATTATTAATACCACGAATTTGATCAAGGCTGCGAATAATAATTGACTAGCCATAATATTCTACAAAAATCCTCGGGGTTTCATAAAGCTTTACACAATGCAACTGCACATTGGCAGGTAGGTTTGGCAACAATTGGTTCCAGATCTCAACAGCCAGGGTTTCGGTGGAACACATCTTACCCCTCAAAAAATCTACATCAACATTTAGGTTCTTATGATCCAATTTTTCCAGGATGCTATCCTTTATAACCTGGCTTAAGACTTTAACATCAAAAAGAAATCCTGTTCCCTGATCAATCTCGCCCTTTATAGTTACGAATAATTCATAGTTATGCCCGTGCCAATTTTCATTGGCACATTTCCCAAATACCAACTCATTCTTCGCTCTATCCCATTCTGGATTATAAAGCTTGTGGGCAGCATTGAAATGTTCTATCCGTGTGAGAAAAACCATCGATCTGTATAAATTTTCGCAAAGGTATGGGCATAAGACCAAATTATGCCAGCTAAATGCGAAATTTGTCGAATGGGAATTTTACTTGTTGCCGCCACTGCTCACGAGATCCAACCCACTCTAAACAGGAACCATGGGATGGATATACTAATCACAGGTGTTGGCTCAATTCAGACATGTTATCATCTCCACAAAAAATTAAAGGAAGGAGATTATGATTTTGTACTCCAGGCAGGTATTGCAGGGGTGTTCAATAATAAGTTGCCTTTAGGAACAGTAGTTGGCGTGAGTGATGATTGTTTTGGTGACCTGGGATTCGAAGAGTCTGATGAATTCATACCATTGTTCCAAACGAAACTTCTTCAGCCTAATGAGTTTCCCTTTGAAAACGGCAAACTAATAAACAGGATGCTATCAACAGAAAGATTAGGGCTTGAAGTTGCATCCGCTGTAACAGTTAACAAAGTTTCAGATTCAACCAGGCAGATGGAACAACTCTGTAATTTTTTCAATCCGGCAGTTGAGAGTATGGAAGGTGCAGCATTTCATTATGTTTGCCTGCAACAAAAAATACCTTTCCTCCAACTTCGTGCGATTAGCAATCATGTAGGCGAAAGGGATAAAAGCAAGTGGATACTGAAAGAAGCAATTATTAATCTTGACACAGCCATTAACAGGATAACGAATATTTTACAAAAATTTCCCCATACTTCTCAATAAACATCTTAATGAAAATCAGTCTTGGATTCTCGCCCTGCCCAAATGATACTTTCATTTTTGATGCATTGGTAAATAAAAAAATTGAAACCCATGGGCTTGATTTTGAGATACATTTAGCAGACGTGGAGACACTCAACCTCTGGGCGATTGAGGAAAGATTAGATGTCACAAAATTAAGTTTTGGAGTATTTCCGCTTGTCAAAGACAGCTATACATTATTGAATTCAGGTAGTGCATTAGGAACAGGTGTGGGGCCCCTGTTGATTTCAAAGCATCATTTAACTATTGAAGAGATTTCACAATGCCGTATACTAATTCCAGGAAAACATACAACAGCGCACTTACTTTTTTCCCAGGCATTTCCTATGGCAGGTAATAAACAATTTATTCGTTACGATGAAGTTGAAAATGCTTTACTTGATTCAAAAGATAGGTTCCTGGCGGGTGTAATTATTCATGAAAACAGGTTTACTTTCCAGGACAAAGGTTTAGAGTTGATCTCAGATCTTGGTAAATACTGGGAAGAAAAAACAGGCCTGCCTGTTCCACTTGGGGGAATTGTTGCGAAGAAAGAATTAGATACTGCTATCATTTCCACAGTTGAAAAATTAATCAGGGAGAGTATAAATTATTCATGGCAGCACTACCCGTCCTTAAGCAGTTATGTAACTTCCAACGCACAGGAGATGAATGAAGACGTGATGAGAAAACATATTGAATTATATGTAAATAAATATTCTGTTGACCTTGGACAAGAAGGTAAAAATGCCGTAGAGAAATGGTTAATGGTTAATTGTTAACCAATGCATATACTTCCAGCGCCCGCTTTCTTGCAAACTCATGATCTACTATCGGTTTCGGGTAATCGAACTCCTGGAATTCGGGCACCCATTTTTTTATATAATTTAATTCAGCATCAAATTTCTTTGTTTGGAGATAGGGATTAAAGATTCTGAAATATGGAGCCGCATCACAACCGCTACCTGCTGCCCATTGCCATCCCCCGTTATTTGAAGCCATGTCAAAATCCAGTAATTTTTCTGCGAAATAGGCTTCACCCCATCGCCAGTCGATCAGCAAATGCTTGACTAGAAAACTGGCTACGATCATGCGAACCCTGTTATGCATGAAACCTGTTTCATTAAGCTCGCGCATGCCGGCGTCGACTATCGGGTAACCGGTATCTCCTTCACACCAGCGTTTGAATTCTGCTTCATTATTTCTCCAGCTGATATTTTCATAAGCTGGTTTAAAGGCTTTGTGCTCACCTACCTGCGGGAAATGCCAAAGTATGGCCTGGTAAAAATCCCGCCAAATAATTTCATTAAGAAATGTTCCATTTAACTCCCGTGCCCTACCCGACAGTTTCCTGATACTTATGGTTCCAAACCTAAGATGAACACCAAGCCGTGATGTCCCCTCAATACCGGGAAAATCCCTGGTATTATTGTAGTCCTTAATCAATGTGGCCCAGGGCTCTTTTCCAGGAAATTTTTTTCCGGAAGATTTAAAACCCATGTCTGCGAGCGTAGGAATGTCAAGCCCGGCCTGCTTAAAGAAATTTTTAAAATAATTCTCAACAGGGTAAGCACTCAGGTAAAAGGTATCAAGCTTTGCAAGCCATTTTCGGCTATATGGAGTAAATACCGTGTAAGGTTCACCGTTATCTTTTCTCACTTCATCCTTTTCGAAAATCACCTGGTCTTTGAAGGAATTGAATCCAATCCCATGCGATCTAAGGAGGTCTGCAATCTGGGTATCACGCGTCCTGGCATAAGGCTCATAATCATTGTTAGTAAAGACGGCCGATACTTTATATTTTTTTAGGAGTAATGTAAAAATATCGGCTGGAAACCCATAATGAACTTCAATTGCCGAGCCAGACTTCTTAAGTTGTTGTTCCAGGCTTTCTATCGCTTCATGAATAAATTCAACACGCCTGTCGTACTTGTTCTCAAGTCTATCGAGTATTTGCCTGTCAAAAATAAAAACCGGAATTACAGGTTTGTTTTGTTTTAATGCATGATAAAGACCGGCATTGTCGGATAAGCGCAAGTCGCGCCGGAACCAGAATATATTGATGGACTTCTTCATCTAGAATAACCAGATAACAGTTAATGGGTTAAATAGTTGCCTGGAAGATTAAATAAATTTTGAAAGCAAGCTCATGACCATACGTACTCTGGCCGAAACTTTTCACCCAACGAATATTGTGAATACTATTTGTAAGGAAAATCTCATCTGCAGATTCAAGATCAGCGATAGTGAGTGAGTTTTCACGAATATCGAAATACTCGGGTAGCCTGTGAAGAAGCATTTTACGGAAAACACCGGCAATACAACCTTCTGATAAAGGAGGCGTATAAATAATGCCATCTTTTACCATAAAAATATTTGCTATCGAACTATCGCATACTCTTCCGTTAGTGTTGAGTATTATGGCATCATTCAGGCTGTATTGTTTTGCAAACACCGCAGCCAGGGCATAGGGTAAAAAATTATTCGACTTTATATTTGCCAACAAATCACATGATTTGTGTGCGTCAGGGAATACTTCAGTGATGAGCCCGTTCTGGTTCCATTCTCCTACATTATCAGCAAGGGGCCAGGTTTGGATCAAATACCTGGGTAAGTGATTCTGGAAATCATAAAGCCCACCATCACCCCTGTAAACAGTTAGCCTAACCCGGGCGAGATCCAGGTGCTTATTGGCAGCGGCCAACTGAAGGATTTCATTGATTAAAAATGCCGGGGTAAAATGCGCAGGAATATTAAACCGCATGAGTGTGAGCCCGCTAAATAATCTTTCGAAGTGAAGTGCCCCCCGCACAATTTCTGCTTTGCGGAGCTTTAAGGTTTCGAATAATCCATCTCCATAACGGAATGAACGATTATCTGTGGTGAAAATGGCAGTACCTTCTTTATATAACCTGCCATTACAATTAAAAAAAATGCTCATACAAAGAATTGAATGAGCAAAATTAAACTTCTCAGCTTAAATATAAATCAGGAGGTCGGAGGTCAGATATCTTCATCAAGCAGCTTATGTTTCACTGCATACATAATGAGGCCGGCTGTGCTTTTCGCACCGGTTTTGGTTTTGAGCTTGTCACGTATGGCTTCAACTGTGCGTGGACTCAATTCAACTGCCTGGGCAATTTCACGTGTGCTTTTTTCCTCACACATCAATTTTAACACTGTGATTTCCTTATCAGTTAATCTTGCGTCTTCAACTACAAGCTTTGGTGGTAGTACCTGGCTTCTTTGTCTCAGGTTGCTCAACAGAGCTTTGTTGGTAAGGGAATTAAAATAATATTCCTGCGTAAAACATGTCTTAATGGCTTCGTAGATTATCTCTGAATCTGATGTTTTAGTAAGGTAACTATTCGCACCAAGTTCCATGAGACGCGTAATCATACTATGATCATCCATCATTGTTAGCATAATCACTCTTATATCCGGGTACAACTTTTTAATCTCCTGCAAGGCGCCTATCCCATCCATTATGGGCATCTGGATATCTAAGAGGATAACATCAGGTTGAAATGAGCGTAAAACTGTAAGAAGGTGCATCCCATTGTCAGCTTCGGCTATTACTTTGATGTCTTTTTTGGAAGAAAGCGCTGTTTTAACGCCTGCCCGATACAACACATGATCATCTGCTATTATTATATCGATCACACGATTTCCTTCACCACTACTATCCGGTTTTATTGACATAAATTTTCAGTCAGTTTTTTATAGGGTTTTGACTATGTAAAAATCAGTCAAATAATTTACACGGGACATAGCAAATCTACCAAATCTTTGTGATGGTAATTATACGAGTAATTACAGTAAAACAACGAGCAATAACCCGGAACTGGATTCTCAGACTTCACATGGAAAAAATTTGTAGGTATTTATTGGAGAGGTTTCAAAAATGGCCAGGGAAAATTACATCCTCAAGGTATCCTGATTGCCTTCGATGTATACCTTTAAATTGTTTAATGATGATTCCATCTTGGGTGCAATCATTTTTTCTGTAAAAATTCCCGAGAATTTTTGACATGGCATCCAGCCTAGAGACATAAGAGATTTCCATTGCAACCTGGTGACCTTTCCACCCTGCTCTCCCGAAAGTAGGAATCTATTTTGCATTATGGTTTGATTATTTGAACTGAACACAGTTTCGAACATAAGACTATCAAGCTGAGTAATTTTCAATTCATATTTCTTTCCATTCACAGAATGCCATTCAAATAATGCAGGCGAGCCGGGAGCTATGGTTGCTAAAGCCTGCTTAATATTCACAGAATTTTCCTGCAATTTCGGGTACCAGTTCTTCCAATTTTGCGGGTAGATCATTTGCTGGTGCACTGCCGATACAGAAGCTTTTATAGTTATTTCCCTGGTAACAGTTACGGTTGATGGAAATAAAAGGGAGATTAGGAAAATTATTGAAGAGAGTACTAATAACCCTATGAGAATATTTTTAAACAAACGCATGAACTAGATTTTACTCCCAGCGGAAAACTTTTATAGCAATTACATACACTACTATTCCCCATATCAATAATATTCCAATTTCATTCCTCGTTGCCCAAAGACTTTGGCCTTCAAATGCCACGCTCCTCATGGCTGTGTTCAAATGTGTAAGTGGCAATGCTTTTGATATCGGTTGTAACCACTTGGGAAAGGCTTCAATAGAAAAAAATGTTCCTCCAAGAAGAAACTGAGGCATCGTGATAAGGTTGGCAAATGCGGGGATTGTGCTTTCATTTTTTGAAAGCCCGCTAACAATAAATCCAAATCCCATGAAAACCAGCAAGCCGATAAAACTCAGTACCAATAATTCAAGAAAAGTTTGCAAGCCATTTACCAGCGTAAAACCGAAAACAAAATACCCAATCGCAAGAATTACAATAGCAGTTATCATCTGGAAAATCACCCTGCTCAATGTCTCCCCCATTACTATATAACTGCGGTTTATTGGTGTAGCAAAAAAACGTTTTAGGACAAGTGTATTTCTAAGGTTAAAAAATATAAATGCCACTCCAAATACGCCTGCACTTAATAAAGAGAACCCAAGTTGCCCCGGAAGAATAAAATCAATCGTCTTGTACTTCCTCCCGGGAATTATAACTGCCGGTTCCATTGAGGCTACAGTTGATCGGTCTGGAAAACTAAATTCATCAGTACGGCGGATAATTTCAGAAAGTTGTGATCGTAATATTGGGTAGCGATCCATGCCTGCAGAAGATGTGGTGGTTATAATTTTATATTTTGTGGAGTTTGTACCCTGAGTGATTGCAGAATCGATTCTGATTATTGCGGTAATTCTGCCTTTTGCAACCTGGAGTAAGGTCTCTTCCTTCGGCATATCTGTAATAAGCCGGATGGATGGATTTTGCATCAGGCCATTCTTAACAAGTACATTATTGGTATC
>JBKJPO010000266.1:0-3529 GCA_046595095.1 Chitinophagaceae bacterium | reverse complement strand
GATTCTTCAACAAATGGCCTGATAAATACTTTTAAAGAAATGAGAAAATAAGTTTATAAAATATGAATATGAAATAGGAATTATGAAATTTGCAGTCAAGTGCCAACTGATTCAAAGATTTCATAATCAAAATTCATATTTCATAATTCCTATTATTTTTAAGCTGAAGGATGATCATTTCAAAAAAAATCCCCCCGTTTCTGGGAGGACTTTAAAAGCAGTTGGTTTAGTACAAACTTTTCACCATTTATCTACTTCCTCTGTTTGGCTATCATTAGCCGGAGGGGTAGACATCGGTGTTGTGGCTATTATAGGGGTGCTATCAGGTTCTGTTGTTGATTCTGAAGAAGTTTCAGCATGTATTTCTTCGTCTTCTTTTGCTTGATCTTTTGCTTCACTATTGCCCTCTCCATTATTTACAGGATGGTACTCACCTCCCTCATTTCTCTCACCATCATTTTCATGGTTAAAAGCATCAAAGTCGAAATCGGGCATAAGTTCTGTTTTTACATAATCTATTGCCTCACCAAGGCCTTTGATGAATTTATTGAAATCCTCTTTATAAAGAAAGATCTTGTGCCTGTCGTAACCATCTTCATTGAATCTTTTGCGGCTTTCGGTTATCGTGAGGTAGTAATCATTGCCCCGCGTTGCCCTTACATCAAAAAAATAAGTCCTGCGTTTACCGGCCCTGATGCGTTTGCTATAAACGCTTTCCATTTTTCTGTCGTTATTTTCGTACGCCACTTTAAATTGATTTATTATAAACTGTTGGTTTTTAAAAGAGTAACAAAGATAAAATTGTTTTTGAATTGGCAATAAAAGATTAAAAAAATAATTACTATGAATTTTCTGAATCAAAGCTTTGCTGGTATTGAATGTTCCCGACATGGAGTGATTTGAGCCAGTTTAGACATTTCCGGGGCCATTTAGTTTCGTAAGCAGATAATGTCCAGGAAAATTTATTATCCATAAGTTATAGCAAGCGTCTATCCCGGGTGTTCCCAACATTATTCTCCGTTTTCTTTTTCCTGCTGGTGAGCAAACATTTCAGCGTAATGACCTCCTAGAGCCATCAATTCTTCATGTGTTCCTTCTTCAGCGATCATACCATCATTGAGAACCAGGATTTTGTCAAAATGAAATAATGAAAATATACGGTGGGTTATTATTATGGAGGTTTTACCTTCCAGGTAGTCATAAAGGTTCCGGATTATTTCCTTTTCGGTCTTCGCATCCACGGCACTTAAACAATCGTCAAATATTACGATCCCCGGATCCCGCACCAGTGCACGGGCGATAGATATTCGTTGCTTTTGCCCGCCACTGAGTGTAACACCACGCTCGCCAATCATCGTATCATACCCCTCTGCAAAACGATCGATCTCCTTTGCAACACTCGCCTGTACAGCAGCTTTTTTTACCCTGGCATCACTAACATCAGTTAGCCCAAAAGAAATATTTGAAGACACTGAATCACTGAATAAAAAAACATCTTGTGGTACGAAACTGATCTGCGTTCTAAGGCTTTCAGGACTGATCTGCTTAATTGGGATATCATCATAATAAATTTCTCCTTCCTGCGGGTCGTACATCCTCAGCATTAATTGAGCGATGGTCGATTTACCAGAACCCGTCTTGCCGATTATGGCAATCTTCTGTCCTTTACTGATATTCATACTAAAATCCTTGATGGCATGAATACCGGTATGCGGATAGGTAAAGCTGACATGATCAAAGCGGATGTTACCCTCTAAAACCGGCGTAAGTGCATTCAATGGTTTGGGTATTGAAGGAATAGTATGCAGGAATTCGTTTAACCGGCGCTGCGAGGCTGCAGCCCGCTGTATCATGCTGGCTGTCCAACCAATTGCACTCACGGGGAATGTCAGCATCAGTATATACATGACGAATTCCCCTATAACCCCGATATTGATCTCTCCCTTTATAACATAAAGTCCACCTATCATTATCGTGAGGACAGTGCTAAGTCCAATGAGTAAAGACATTGAGGGAAAATAGATGGCCTCAGTTTTTGCAAGCGAAATAGCGTGCTTTCGATATGATTCGCTGTTTTTTTTAAAATATCCAAGCATGGCATCACTTTGTTCAAATGATTTGATTACACGGATACCAGAATAGGATTCCTGTGCATTTGTGGTTAGATCAGATAGCAGTGACTGAATCTTATCGCTTTTTTTATTGATAATAGTATTAACCAGGTAAATGGTGATGGCAAGAACAGGGAGTGGAGCAAGCACATATAAAGTAAGTTCAACATTTTCTTTTAACATATAAAAAACCGAAAAGCCAATGGTAGCAGCAAGGTTGATGATGTACATAACTGCAGGGCCGGTATACATCCTCACCCGGCTAACGTCCTCGCTCATCCTGCTCATAAGGTCGCCGGTGCTATGGGTTTTGTAAAAATTTGTATCGAGTTTCTGATAATGGTCAAAGATCTCGTTCTTCTGATCGTATTCAATGTGGCGACTCATTACAATAATGGTCTGTCTCATTAAGAACATAAAAAATCCGCCAATAAATGCAAGCACTAACAGTGTTATCCCACAAAATAAAATCTTCTTGCTGAAATTATAATTGTTTACTTCTATCCTGTCAATAAATAGTTTTTCAACAAGCGGATCATAACTTACAGTGGTGCCGGTTACAGGAATCGTCTTGTCTTTTTCCAAAGTTTGTTCTACAGTATTCAGGACATATTTTGTAATCTGTGGCGACAGGATGCGAAAATAGTTAGAGAGAACAATAAAAATTATTCCTAACAAGAATAACCATCGGTATTTCCAGAAGTATTTGTTTAGGGAACTGAGAGAAGACAAAGGGATCGGGATTATTTGATTAAATAAAGGACATGATTAATTAATGTCTTGAACCAGAATTAGATTCTATTAATTATGTATAGACATGCAAATGTATAATCAATCCAATCAAATTAATCATATAAATCAAAGGTCGATTAATCACAAAAATCAAAGTTCAAGTTTATGACCGGATATAATTATCCAGGTAATCGATGGTTTCTTTTTGTGCAAGAATGACTTCTTTAATAATGTCGTTTATAGAAATGATCCCACTCAGTTCTTTATTGTTATTAAAGACGGGTAAATACCGGAGATTATTTTCTGACATGATGTGCATACATTCTTCAATAGTGCTATCCGGGGTGATGTTTGGCAGGTCAACAGACATGATCTCTTCCACGGGAGTCTCACTGCTTGATTTACCAAGGAGAATAACTTTTCGCGCGTAATCGCGTTCTGTAAGCAAACCGAGATATCCATCTTCGTTCATTACGATAATAGACCCGATATTTTTCTCCGACATGATCTCAAGTGCATCGAACACAGTAGTTCCCGGCTTAATTGAAATTACAGAACTTCCTTTGCGTTGGATAATGTGGGCGACCTTTTTCATATTATTAAAATTTGGAAGATTAAGATAAGGTAAATTAAAGAAATATTAAGGGCTATTTAGGATGATATCTATTGCTGATAATAATATTTGA
>JBKJPO010000207.1:0-3260 GCA_046595095.1 Chitinophagaceae bacterium | reverse complement strand
CTTCCAGTGAAGAATACTTCAAAAACAAGGAATATCAACGCCGCTATTAAGAAGTACATAAAATAATAATGATATTCCGCAGATGAACTATCAACAATAGTAGTAGTTCCCATTGTTGCAAGCTTAGCCTGGATATTAGAAGCTACTTCATTGGAACTGGTGAATTGCTGATAAATACCATTGCCTGCCCTGGCAATATTGATAAGTTCTGTTTCATTCAGTCGCGAGATAACCACGTTACCATTTTCATCTCTTCTTTGACCTCTGCCTTCCGGATCAGGTAAGGTAGATCCTTCAGGTGAACCGATTCCTACTGTATTAACCATTACTCCTTCATCAGCCATCTTTTTTGTAACCTCGAGTGCTTCTTCATCATGATCTTCCCCATCAGAAATCAATAATACTGCACGGTATTTTTTCTCTTTGGTATTGAAAGCACTATAACTCATCCGGAGCGCCTGGCTAATTACTGTCCCCTGCGTGGGTATATCGTCTGGTGAAATTCCTGAGAGGTAAAGCTTAGCCGCAGAATGGTCTGTAGTTATCGGCATTTGCAAATATGCTTTGCCCGCGAATATTACGAGCCCGATACGATCATTAGAAAGTTTATCAATGAGCTTTGCCACCACCTGCTTTGCTCTTTCAAGGCGGTTTGGCATGATATCCTCTGCAAGCATACTGTTACTTACATCGAGGGCAATCATCACATCGATGCCTTTGCGGTTTATCTTTTTGCTATAATCCTGTTCCCGAAGATTAGCAATTGCTAAAACACAGAGAGCAAAAGTCGTAAGTATTAAAACTACCCTCATTGCCGCTTGTCCCCGGGAACCACTGATAAGCATTTTTACCAGGTGCAGGTCGCCGATCTTCTTAGCAGTTTTATTCTTCCATCGTTTGTACAAATAATAAAGCAAAACCATTATAGGTAAGGCAATCAACAACAATAAAAATTCTATGTATTGAAAATGAATCATTAGTATGCAACAAAATTAACTATAGACAAGGCAAATTCAACGCCAATTATCAGTTAAAACACGCTTGAAATGAGGATTTAATTTTGCCTGAAATAAACGGCGATTTTAGCGATGTACAATTTGGCCAGGTTTTTCTTCACCAGGGCCATATCAGTATTGAATTCTCTATCGCCCATCAATTTTTGTGACATGCCAGGGCGATCTGATAATTCAAAGTTAATTGTGGAACCATCGTATTTACCTTTGTTAAAAGAAGTAATCATTCCACCATAATCCCAGCCGGTTCCATAAAAGTTTATCTTTTTCCCATTTGCTTTTAGCAGTTTGTCAAGTGTAGTTCCAATTTTTAAACCATCAGCAGTTTGATATGGGGCAGATCTGGCATAGCATTCTACTGCTTGTACAAGTTTATGAAATTTTTTCTTTTCCCAAAAAACTATGAACTCTTTTGAAGAGCCTGCATATACTCGCGTTACATTAAAGGAATCGATACCTTCAGGTCCATATTCAATGTCGTCCTTACAGTTTGCTGCACCGTAAAGTTTCTTCAGCTCATTGAACGTTGTATTTCTTGATACTTTTCCAAAAGAACTGGTTGTAACAAGAACATCACCAGTAGGCTGGGCGAAAAGAATCGCTGGGAATAAAAGGGCAACGAAAATCGATAGTAGTTTCATATTACATTTCTCCTTTAAAGAATCCATATTGAGTGAGTATCCCCTTTGTTACTTTCATCCGAACATCGCGCATATCAATGTTCTTATCCGGTGATATGATTAAAGTTACGAAGAAATAAACATGATTATTTTCTTCAATCCATCCTACTACCCAACCCAATTGCCCGCCTTTTTCATCTGATCCCCACCCTGTTTTATAACTCAGTTTATATGCAGTATTGTCCTCCTGCAGCATAACCTCCTTAACAATTTCCTGGCTATATTTTTGAAAAGGTAGCTGGTTAAAATAAAGTTTTTTTACAAGACCGAGCTGTTCATCCGGGGAGATTTTGAGTGTATTATTTAGCCAGAAAGAATCGATGGGGCCTGAGATATTTTTATTGCCATAAGCCAGGGTATCCACCCAACGTTTCATCGTATCGGCACCAATTCTCCTCGCCACTTCCTGGTAATAAGGCACAGAGGATACTTTAAATGCTTCCGCCATCGACAGATCGCGGTTCAATTCGGTTCTTGGTCTTACCTGTCCATCCCATTTTATCACCATATCCTTTCCTGATATTCTGCCTGTTTCAAGACCAATCAATGAATTGACAATTTTGAATGTTGAGGCGGGAGAAAATCTTTGTGTATCCAGATCCAAATTGTAAACAGTTACTTTTCCTGATACATTATCAAATAAGGTAAAACAGCCATCGACTTTTGCAGAATCGAAATGCTTCTTTAAACTATCATCGATTTTCGCAGAGTTAACTGAACAGGAGGATAAAAAAGCTAAGGATAAAAAAAATAAAAATGCGGTTAGTAATTTAAAGATCATTTAAGATGCCTGGTTATATTTTATTTAATTGTTTTACCAGCCGGCTTTCTTTTTTAAAATGTTCTGCGCTGGCTTCAAGTGTTTCATAGAATTCAAGTCCATATTTTCTAATCAATGCATCTTTCAGAAATACATAAGTAGGAATTTTTAATTTTTTTCCAAGTTTACAACCTGCACTACACAAGTCTTCTCTTGGTTCATAGTTAACAAAATCTGTATTGCCATCGCGGCTTTTCTTTATCCTTATTGGAAACAGGTGGCAACTTATTGGTTTCTTCCATGAAATTTTCCCATCATTATAAGCCTGCTCAATTCCGCATTTTACTATCCCGGTTGAATCTGTAATTCCATAAACACAAATACTTGAATTTACCGTTGGAGTTACCCATCCGAATTCCTTATCATACACATACTTCCCCTGGCGCCTGAGCTCATTCACGGACTCTTTAGTAAGATAGGGTATCACAGTTTCGTAAACTTCTTCAAGTTGTTTTAATTCTTCTTTTTCAAGCGGTGCTCCAGCATCTCCATCCACGCAACAACCTCCTTTGCATTTGTTGAGATCGCATACAAAATGTTCTTCAACTACCTCGTTACTAACCAGGATATTTTCGATAGCTATCAATTGGTAAAAAATTTTGGCAAAGATAGGTTATATGTACCTCGTCTGATTTTTTGGATAAAATGATTATCATGATTTACAATGTTCAATCGTGAAAATCATTTAATCAGCTGAATCATCGGTCTCACCTCGTCCATTTTAAAGTATTTATCAGGTGTCTTACA
>JBKJPO010000031.1:0-2656 GCA_046595095.1 Chitinophagaceae bacterium | reverse complement strand
GAATCATTTCATACGATTCACTCATTTTATATGTGCCGCTAAATTTTGCGCCGTCTACAGAATTCAACTTATAAAAAGGCCAATCCCGTTGATTTTTCGTTACAATGAGTTTATTGTTTTCAAGGCGAAAAGGAATATCAGCAAATAGCATTTTTAAAATGCCTTTGCCGCTACTAAATGTATAGCTTCCCCAATTCCGGGGATAGAGCTCCGGCGGTATCCGGCTATGTAACTCATCCAATCCTTCTGTAGGAAATTTAGAGCCAAAATATACCTGCCCATTTGTAAAAAAGATAGGTGTGAACACTTCTAATCGCACCCCTGTAGCTGCTCCTGTTCCCTGGATAGTTCCTTCCCACACGCCGGTGATACCGTTACCATTAATAAAGCCTTTCTCCAATGGGAGTTGTTTAAAATCTGAAAATTCTAAAGAAAATAAAAGCTTTTCAATATCGTTACGCAAATTGATCCTGTCTGTTGCATAGTATCTTGATACGCCACCGCAATATTGCCTTGATTCTAAAATAGCTATCCGTTCAAACCTGTTGTTAATTTTAATAACAAAGAGTTCAAGACCCATTTCAGTTTTGTACTCAGTTCCGTTTTCTACCTGTATGCCGCCTTTACCTCGAATGTATTGCCAACCATTGAATGATACCTGCGGTGCATTTTTTGCATACTTGCCATCAGACTGGAACATACTGGTACCATTGTACATTTTAGTCGCCTCTTCAAAACTTTGGGCAAAGACCGCTTCTAAACTAACGGCCGAAATTATAGGTTGCATTATTTGAATCGCTACGTGTTCACCACCGGGCAGATTTTTTGGTTTAAATACGACACCATCAGGAAATTTTTGTTCGCTCCACCCCACCGGGGCTGAATATTGCATTAAGCCAAATTTTGAATGACCATTACCTGCCTGTGGCGATATTGTATAATTATTTTTTGCAGGTGAATTGGCTTTATCCAGTTCCATTGTTTCAAATAATGCATCTACCTGGGCAGTGTAAGATTGATCGTTCAATGACGTCCTTACAGCCAGGGTTTTTCCAAATCCACTTACAACGGATAAAATAATATACAAGTCAGTTCCATCCATTTTTACGGGCGCCACTCCTGTAACCACTTCCCATCCTTCTGCAGTTGTCTGTGTTTCTGTTTTAGGATTGGCTGCTGCATTATAAGGCGTTACTACCAATTCATTCCATTCCTTTTTAAAATCTTTTTTTGCGTCACCTGTACTTGCAGAGCTTGCGTACATGGTAATTACACAAAAAGTTCCTGTGGCAGTATTTAAATTCGTAAAATTTACAACGCCCGGTTTGGCATCTTTTTTCCAGCCTTTAGGAGGCGTATAGGTTATAATGTCGAATTTTTCTGTTTGTGAGAAACAGTTGCTGGTGACAGTCAAGAGCAGAAATACTTTTACTGCAAATGAAATTAGTTTAAGCATAAGCATTTTAAATTTTCTTATAACTACAACGGCACAACTTTGACGACAATTGTAGCGGGATTTACATTGCCAATAGTAAGATCAGGGCCTCCGAGGCTTTTGGATAATTTCACCTTTATCCCATTTGCTCCCGGGCTAAATATTTGCATGCTTCCATTAAAAAGGGAAAGAGGATTTTCACCCGTGGCAAATGTCTGATTGGTTTGGCCACAGTTAGTCTTAAATCTTCCCGCTACATCAACTATTCCACCGCCTCCGGTAGGTTCAAATGAAACTGTTAAGTCCCCAAAACTACAACCTGCAAAATTCCCTGTGGAGACAGTTACAGTAACTGATAGGGTTATAATCGAAGTGACCTGGATATTAACGGGCACAATAATTTCCCAATTTGATGAAGCAGTTGTAAGAATAACTGAACTAATACTAGCACGAGAATATTGTATTTTAGCAGCAGCTGCAGTGCTCCAGGTAGGTGCTGTTCCCGAGCCATTTGATTGAAGTACTTGTCCTGCCAGTCCTTCGTTTCCATTTATTTTTAATGCCCCGGTTTGCGTGTTCATACCAAACTTCCATCCTGCGCCTTCATTGCCATAAAATCCAACATAATTATTATTCTCTAATCCAATGAACGCCCTATCTATACCTGCATCATTTAACCAGGTACCCGGATCATTGGGACTTGTTCCCCTTAACCTCATTCTTCCATCTACTTCAAAAGGATGTTGGGGAAATGGAACTCCAATACCAACATACCCTGCATTATTAATAACCATCCTGGTCATATTACCATTGTTTCTGAATTCAAAACCATTTGGAGTATTTGGATTATTATACATGATCACACCATTTGCAGAACTACCCGGCTGGCCAAATAAAATTGCAGTTTCATTTGCAGCAGGGCTGAGCAGGTTGATATAAGTATGGCCATTACTTTCTATAGCCAATCGTGAAAATATAAATGGAGTAGCACCTGAACTACCATCAGCCAGATGAAGTTTTGCGCCAGGGGAATTAATACCGATCCCTACATAGCCGCTTCTCAACACAGTCATCGCATTTCCGGGAAAGAAACCAAAACCATTTCCGATTTGAAATATCCTGTCTGTTGAATTTGGATTTAATGGATCCGGGTTATCGGTAAAATCATTCAACGAACCAATGCTTAAAGCTCCAAGGGCTTTAGCTGTCGTTTGATTTCCC
>JBKJPO010000535.1:0-2902 GCA_046595095.1 Chitinophagaceae bacterium | reverse complement strand
GAAAAGCAAAGGTGGAGGAATCTTATTGGGAGGCCCTCACCGAAGGTGTTGCTTGAACATGGGGTTTGTAGCTATGGGGGCGGACGGAAGCCGTGTTTCAGCAGTTTCAGCTTTTATCAGCAGTTGTTCGGGCTTGACAAGCAACGCTGAGCAAAGTGCAAATCATCAACATTAATTTATAATTTCAACAGCTGTTAGCCGGGGCTGACACAACAGCAAATACCCACACAAGCTACAAGCCCTGTTCGTTAGCGGCGACCCGAACTGAGACATCCATAATAAATGAAAAGGTTCGTTAGTTAAGAAATTTGGAATGGTTTAAATTCGGGTATGCCGCTAACATTAAGCGTATTGAAGAAAGCCCCCGAACTTAAAACATGATTATAAAAAATAAAAGATCCCTGGAAATTAATGATCCGGGGCTTTTTGCAATACGGTGTTCAGCGACACCTGCTAGTAAATGTCTGAGATTTTCGTAAGGTGTTTTGTATTGTTTTTGGGAAGGTTGCTAAATGAATGTACGGCTGCTCATCAGAATTTTTGCTTATAGTTAGCCGCATGCTCTGCACAATATCCCCTACCCAAAAACGAACTTTGTTGTAGGAGAAATAAAATAATTTGTAAGTCTTATGTCGTCTTATTAACAGGAGCATATTTTCTTTTTATTTGGGGAGAACCCCTGTTGCGCAGATCTGCCACATCTACCAGGCAGCCATTGTAATAAATGAATGTTTTTATTAACTCCATGCGACCCTGTCCACATACAGGGCAGCGGGAGATGTCTTTACCGGTTTGCAGCAGCAATCGTAATGCTGCGGGTATGCGTATCGGTAACATAGGTGCAGGCAAGCACAATTGGATACATATAGCGGCTATACGCTCCATTTTATTTTTAGCATGCAGGTAACCTGCATGCCTGATCTTTACAAAACCTTTGGGTAAGATGTGCTGCTCAAAACGCCTCAAAAATTCCGGATGGGGAAGCACCATTACTTTTTGCTTGTGGCCATCTGCATAATCTTTGTATTTAAAACTTATGTGGCTGTCATCTATCTGCAATATCCTGTGGGCGGTAATGGCTACCTTGTGCGTATAGCGACCAAGATATTCTATTATTTGTGCCGGGCCGCCAAAAGGTGCTTTGGCATACACATTCCATTTCTTTTGGCCTGCGGTGGCAAGTATGTTTTCCACTGCCTGGCTGTCTCTATATTTTAAATCTCCATCACCTATATTCTTTCTTAAGGTAGCTAAAAAATAGCCCTTGTATATTTTTTCTATGGCTCTGCGGGGAAACAAAAAACGGCCATTGGCTCTCTTTTCTTTTATCCATTTACCAGCGCCATTCATACCTCCGCCGCTTACTATATTATGCGTGTGTGGGTGAAAGCTAAGGTCTTGCCCATGAGTATGCAGTATGCTTACGATGCCCGGTGTACCACCTATATATTTTTTATCTTTTGCCAGTGTAGTAATGGTATGTTGTGCGGCTTCAAAGAGTAAACCAAACAGCAACTTCCTGTTGCCCATGCATAAACTGCGTAGTTCCTGTGGCAGGGTAAATACCAGGTGAAAATAAGTAGTGGGCAGCAGCTCGCCCATTCTATCTTCTATCCACTGTGCACGCCTTGTACCGCCACAACTGGGGCAATGCCTGTTGCCACAGCTATGGTATTGATAATGCAGATGAGCGCAGCTTGCATTGCTGCATCGATAATGGTGCACACCAATAGCAGCCGTGTGACAGCGGCTTAGTTTGTTTAATACTGCCTGGCTGTAACTATTAAAAGTAACGGCGGTGGGGTGGGCAAATATTTTTGATTGCAACAGTTGCTTTCTCTCATTTAGCGACTGCTCCATATACTACTGCATCTAAGGGAGAAACAATACCAAGCTGCGTATGTTTTTGCAAATGCAAATACACCATGGTAGTCTCGATATTGCTGTGGCCCAGCAAAGTTTTTATGACGTGGATATTGTTGCCACAATTAAGCATGTGCGTGGCAAAGCTGTGTCGCAGTGTGTGGGCTGTAAAAGGTTTTGTTTTATATCCTGCTTTGTCCATAGCGCTGTTTACCACCAATTGCAAACTGCGTACATGCATGGCTCTTTTGGTTTGTTTACTGGTAAATAAATATTGCTTCGGCCGCCCTTCCTGCACGTACAACAGGCGCAGTTGTTCCAGCAACTTTACAGGCAGCAGCGTGTAGCGGTCTTTGGCTCCCTTTCCTTGAAAAACTTTTAGGCGTTGATTAGCGCTCTCTATGTCCTGTAAGCGCAACAGAGATACTTCACCTATGCGCAGGCCGCAACCATAGAGTAAACCAATTACGCAATACTCTTTTACACTTAGCGGCGCAGCAAAGAGATGCACTACCTCTTCTTCCGTCATAATGTTAGGCAGGATAAATTGTTTTTTTGGATAAAGGTTAGACGGTACAATGTAAGGTGCTGGCAGGATGCGTTTAAAGAAAAAGCTGCAGGCTTGTGCTACGCTGCGGCATTTTGCACGGCCTACTTTATGCACTTCTTTTATGTACTGCATATATTGTTCTATATCTGCCTGCTGAATGTCTGCAACTGCTTTATGGTTGTAGTACTTAAAGAGCAGAGTCATCTCCTGACAATAATTGCGTATGCTTCCTTTGCCATACGATTTTATCTGCATGGTTTGATGTAGTTTTGCCAGCCATTCTGCTGCATCTGCATGGAGTTGCTTTACTGAAATTTCATTGCCTTTCATTTTATTATATTTTTAATGAAAAGCAAAGGTGGAGGAATCTTATTGGGAGGCCCTCACCGAAGGTGTTGCTTGAACATCGTATTGGCGATATGGGGGCATTTGTTCATGGCCAACATTTCTATCAGAAAAATTGATAATGTATTTTAAGCGATGATCCCT